>DTZN01000271.1 GCA_012961365.1 Hydrogenothermaceae bacterium | reverse complement strand
GTCCGACAAGCCCATAATAACATTTATGTCATATGCTAATGGCAATTACGGAGTATATGATGATGGGTCATTCCAATATGCTGCTCCGGAGCCTGGTACAAAACTCTTGGGGACTAATGTGAGATGGTTGTACATAACACCCTACTCGGAGGATGCTGAGGTATACATTAATCTACTCTTTAACTGAATACCCTAAAATGTCTCTTTAAAAACTTCTTCCATGTTTCAGGAAGTTTATCTAATTCTTGTTGGGCAATTTTTCTAACTTTTTCGTCAATTCCTTTTATATCTTTATAAGTTCTTAACTTAACATCACAAACTTGAGGCTCTGTAATAGGTTTTCCTATTTGGCTAACAAGATACACATATGCTTCTTCAACTTCTTCAACTTCACTAACAATTCTTTCTGCCATATCCATAGCAACTGTGTTGTAAATTTTTCCAATGTGAGAAACTGGGTTTTTTCCAGCAGCAGCTTCCAAACTCATAGGTCTGTATGGAGTAATTAAACCGTTCACTCTGTTTCCTCTTCCTATTTCTCCATCATCTCCTGCTTCTGCAGAAGTTCCAGTTACAGTTATATAAACAGACCCATTTTCTTCATCATCAGCAGTATTTAAGAATACATCTACATGTTTATCTGTTAATTTTTGAGCAAGTGCAAAAGCATAGTTTTGAATAATTTCTTTTTTTTCAATGTAGTCTTTTAAATCTTTTATATATTTATCAACAAATGCCATAGCAATAGTTATTCTTATATTATCTTTGTTTCTAACACCCATTATCTTTATATCCTCACCAACATATGGGTGCTCTTTTTTGAACTCTTTATTATTTAATGCCTTTTCAAGCTTATAAACAATTGTTTCAACATCATCAAAAGGAGCATAACCTGTTCCAAAAGATGTATCATTAGCTAAAGGAATTTCCCCTTTTAACTGAAATCTTTCAAATAGTTCAACTAAATCTTTACTTCCTGGTTTTATTTTTGGATAGATAATTACATGATTTGTTATATCTATGTTAGGAATATTTTCTTTTAACCATATATGAGCAGTTTCAATTGCAAGTTCTTCAACAGGAAGTCTTTTTCCATTAAGTTCGTTAATAGCTCTACCTGTAAGGTATATCTCAATAGGAGATATTATTTTGCCACCACCAAACTGAGGGTCAGCTATTCCACCAATTAAAAGAGCCTTGTCAACATTATGATGCATAATAGCACCACATTCTTTTATATAAAGCTCAGATAAAGCTATTGATAATTCTTCTCCAAGTGCATCGCAAATTGTATCTGGATGTCCAGTTCCTTTTCTTTCTACAATTTCTACAGGTTGTTCACTAACTTTAGGAAAATCTAAAGTTCCAATAGTAATATTTGCCAATCTACTACCTCCAAAATGGAAAATTTGAAAAGTTAGAATAATATAATTTTTATTTTTTTACAAGTAAAATTTATGAATGGTATATAGTTATACCAATACCATAATAAAATCACCCTAATAAAGTTTCTTTAATATAAGGATAAAAAGTAAGTCTTTTTAATTTTTCTGGAGATAAATTTTTCACTACATTACATCAAGATATATTGGAAATATATAAGGAACTGGAAAACATAAATAATGTAAATGTTATAAAAACAATGGGAAAATTGAAAAGAGAAGATTTAATTCAGCATATTAAATCAAATAAGTATGAAATTTTAAAAGGAAAAATCCACTGATGAAGTGGAGGGACGGCTACTTCCCCTCATACCGGCGTAGGAAAATCCTACTCCGCCGCTGGCAACGCCGATTTTCCAGCTGTCACCTCATCAGTGGAGTGAACTACTCTCCAATAAATAGGAGAGCTCTAATGTTTGTTGCAGTACTCGTCATTGTAAGCCCTCTATTTGGCGTAGTGGGCTCTGAGCTAGTAGGCTACCACGAACCACTAGACTTGGCTGCTGAGATGCTAGGCTTGGAAGAGTGGAGTTTGCCGGAATGGACACCATTCACAGACTATACTGTGCCAGGGCTACCAGACACCATAGGCTATATCGTGGCTGGCTTCATAGGGGTTGGAGTTATCCTAGCCATCGGGGTCTTGCTAGCAAGGCTAACAGCTCAACAAAAGTGAGCATACATGAACCCGCTAGACAGACTCCTAGAAGAAGCTAGAGATGCTATAGCCAGTCTAGCAGAGCAAAAGCTTGTAGACTGCGACCCACGCCCCATAACCTTTTTATTTAGGTTTTTTATATTTCCAGTGCTGAGATTGTCCAAAACTATAACGGTATAGTTATTTTTTAGGAGATGATCTACAACATGGCTCCCTATAAATCCTATATCTATTTCACCTTCCCCAACTGACTTTATGACTTGACCACATTTTATTCCTGATACATTGATCTTTACATTAGGATACTTTTCCATAAAGAGCATAGTCCATTCCTGGATTAGGGGAAGTAGCCCTTTACAGCTTGCTATAGTCAGTTCTCCTGAAAGTTCTTGTGGTACTTCTTCCTTCTCCTGGCAACCAGCAAGAAAAGCTACAAATATTAATAAGCTTGCTATGATTATACCTTTAAATGCTTTTGAAAATTTGTTTTTTCTTCCAACATTCCTACTAAATTTTCTTTTACTTAATATCATCAAATTACCTCCTATGCATTAGGCTAACTTATCAACATACATCTAAATTTTTAG
>DTZN01000270.1 GCA_012961365.1 Hydrogenothermaceae bacterium | reverse complement strand
TTGTAAATATTCCAATCTGCTAACTTCCAAATTCTATAAGCTTTTAAAACTCCTTTTATAGCTGATGCAGGTATATATGGGATACCGTAAATGTAATGTAGTTTTAAGGATGTCTCTAAAACATTTTCTAAGCCTAATCCTATAACCAAACGGCTTTTGGTAGTTAAAAGAATTTCACTATCACAAATCTTTTTCTGTCTTTTGTGTATTTTTTCTAAAAACTTATTAATTTCTTTTGTTTTTTTTGGATTTAAAAGTTTTTCTCTGTATGTTTTTATATTTTTTTCAAAATTTTTTTGAATTATATATTTTGTATATTTTAATATATATTTATTAGTTCTTTTTAAAGCTAATTCAAAATTTTTGCCATTTTTTATAATTGGTAAAAAATTTACTTGTTTGACTTTACTTGGTTCTAATAGCTCTTTTATTTGGTATTCTTTATCAATAATGCAAAAGTTTAAATATTTGTTTAGTAATAGGTTTATATTTTCAATTTGCAAGTTAAGAACTTCCAAAGTGTCTTTTGGTATTGGTGAAGTTAATTTTTTATCTGTCATGTTTCAACCTCTATCATAGCTTCTGTAAATTTTTTAAGCCAGTTTAAAAACTTTAATGTTTCTTCTGTTGCTATTATATACTTGTCTGTTTCTGTGAAAATTAAATTTTGAAATATAATATTTTGCATTTCCATTTTTACTTTATCTATTTCTTTTTTTATAAGTTCATCTTTTTTAAGTTTATCTAATTTTTTAAGAAGATCAAAAAGTTCGTTTTTATCATTGTTAAAAATATTTTGTTTCCCAAATATTTCTTTTGTATATTCATTTACTTTAAATAAATATCTACCAACGATATAAGCTAAAGTTAGATGTTCATATTCTCCTTTTGAAAATAAAAAAGCCATAGTATTTCCAAAACCGTTCGTCAAAATTAATATAGGTGTTTTTTTTACCAAGGATTTAAATTTTTCTTTAAAATATAAATTTTTTATATCTTTTACACATTCATAAGCAAAATTAGCTCTTTTTTGCTCTAATGTTTGAGACATTATTTATTCCTCCCTTAAATAAACTTTTGTAAATCCTCTTCCTAATGTTTCATCTCCACCAAATTGAAATATTTCTTTTTCTTTTAAAAAATATTCTATTTCTTTTAAATTCTCCTCATTATCAGTTCTTGAAAGTAATATATTGTAAAAAACTGTCTCAGCCGGAACTAATTCTTCATACCATAATCCTCCTTCTTTTACTGTTCCAGTTACCTGATCTATTCTTGTTCTCGCATTTACTTCCGTGTGATTTTTTACAAAATATCTAAAATTATTATTGGAAAGTATAGCTATTTTTTCTTCTGGAATTTCAAATTTTAACCCTTCTGGTAAACACTCACTAATATTTTTAAGAATATCTT
Source organism: Hydrogenothermaceae bacterium (assembly GCA_012961365.1). Lineage (GTDB taxonomy): Bacteria > Aquificota > Aquificia > Aquificales > Hydrogenothermaceae > Hydrogenothermus. The sequence continues at coordinate 5,708 of DTZN01000270.1, read as the reverse complement.
TGCTATTATTTTTAATCTTAAAGCTGAGTTCTTCTAAAACAAGATATTTATCACTTATTTTTATATCGTCCCCAACTATAGCCTCATTATCCTGAAATTCTGGGATATCTTCCAAGTTAATTCCTGTATCCCTTGTGAACCTTTCTAATATAAAAGGACATGTTATCCAAGCAAAAATACCTTTTATAGACTTAACTGGAAATAATAAAATCTTTCCATCAGTAAAAATTATATCTCCTTCCCTTTCCCCATAACCAAATATATTAAAAAATTTATTACACTTATCTTTACTAATTTCTTCAGTACAATCCTCTGGCTTTTCTGGTAAATCCCCTTCTTCATCAAAACTTACTTCATTTAAACCTATTTCCTTTAATAAATATTCACTCCTTATAACTCCTTTTATAGCTGTAGAAGGCATTATAGGAAAATCTGTATGTGCTTCCCTTTGTATAGGTAGGTCTATAACATCTAAAGCTGTGCCACTTCCTATATGTAGTGGTGTATAACAATGATAAAAAGCTATTTTCTTTTTGTTCATTTTTTTAATTCCCTCCTTAATATTCTTCTATATTAGCAACTCCAATTATTGAAAGTCCGAAACCTAAAGGATTTGTTCCATCTTCAGATTTTTCAAAGTATGGATATTCAGGAACAAAAAATTTAGGCTTAAGCCAGTATTCTTCGAAAATTTTATCTAATTTACTTTCATCTTCTAATTTATAATAAAAAACAGAACCAGCAGGTATAAGTTTAAACAGTATAGATGGGAAGCTATCTATTTTTTTATCTTTATCGTAAACATTAAACCAACCACTAAAGGCTATAGGCTTACCTGTTATCTGTGCTATCTTCTTAGTTCCTTCTATTTCTGGTGGGTAATTTGTAGGTGTAAGAAGAATTATTTTAAAATAAATGTTTCCTTTTTGGGATTTATTTGCCTTAATTTTGGATTTTATTTCTTTTATGTTTATCTTTTCAAGAATTTGCTCTTTTATATCTTTTGTCAATATAATAGAGTTTCTACCTCCCAGTAAGTAATATTTGTCATTTATTTCATCTTCAATTTCTAAAAATATACCTACTTGTTTATTAAACTCATCAAACTCATTAGATAGTTTAAAAGTTAGCATTCTTTCTTTTACTGTTTTGGTTGATTTATTTATTTCTATATTTGGTATTATCTGATTTTGTATTAATTCCTCGTATTTATAATACATACTTGTTTTTACTAAATTTCCCTTTAGATACTCTTTTAATTTTGTTTCGTCTAAAAAAGCATTAATATCTTTTAATTTTTGTTTTTTTTCTAAATCTATTTTTAGATAGACTTTTTTTTCTTTTATCTTTATTTTATACAAGCCTACTTTATATTTTCTTTCTTCTTTTTCTTTATAAAAGAATACATCTTTAGGCATTGGAATTAATATGGTTTTTTTTCCATATAAAAATATCTTTTTTATCTTTCCAAAAGTAGAGAAGAAAGGAAGAGGATCGATAAAAAAGTTTCCTCCACCAAAAAATATTTCTCCTTTATTTATACTTCTTCCATCTCCTAAAAATATTTTTGAATATGGTTTGACCAACTTTTGCATTTTTTCACCCTATTAATTTTTGTATCAAATCATTAAAACTTTCATTTTCATTCAGATCTTTTATTTCTTGATCATCTACTTCACAACTTTCCTGAAATTTCTCTTTTACCTTATCTATCAAAAATAAAATTGTTTTTTCTATATCTAAATTTTCTTTTATAGCTTGAAAGGAACATTTTGCTTTTGTTTTTTTTATCTTTTATAGGTAAAAAATCCATTGAGTTATCAAAAATATAATAACTATCCTCATATTCTGCATTTCCTAAAAAGGAAATCAATATAAACTTTTTAGCCATTTGGCATCTCTCTTTTAACTAACAATAGATTTTCAATTTTTTCAAAATCGTATACTTTTATATATTTGCTTTCGTCCGATATAAATATTTTTCTAAATATATCAACACTGCCAATTAGTTCAAAATAATCTTCAGAAGAAATATTATCTATCGTTTTTCTTGTTAAAAAAGACAAAATTAAGTTTTTCTGCATATCTTTTATTTTTTCTTCTATTTCCTTAAGACTTTTACCACTTTTATAAAAAGGCTTTAAATTATTTAGATTTTCATACTCATCTTTAAACTTAAAAATATTTTTAAATTCTCTAATTTGATATATAAATTGTTTACTAACAGGCAGTTGTTTAAATTTACTTATATCTTTCCATTCAAGCACTACTTCAGCACTGCTTAAAGACCTTTTTATATATTTCAAACAAATTCTATTTTTACCTTCATCTTTAGATTTTTTTTCACATTTTCTAACTTCATTTAAAACATAACTTAAAGGTAATTTATGATAAGCGTAAATTAATGCTCCGCTCATTGAAAATTGGCTTTTTTTGTGAATATCCGGAAATTTATATCTTAAATATCTGGAAAAAACCCCTTGAATTCTATAAGCGCAATCCAAAGCTTTTTCAGTTGGAATTAAAGCTAAAACATCATCTCCACCACTATAAATTAAAGCCCCATAATATCTTTCTACAATTTTTTTAAATTTCTCGCTTAATTTAGAAATAGTTTTAGAAAAGTTTTCATGTTCTTTTTCTTCGTTTATTAATGATAATTTTTCTCCTATACTATCCCCATCTATCATTATAATTGCATAATATTCAGAAGGTTTAAATTTAAAATTTTCTAAATCAGTATTATTTTTTTTGTATTCTTCCAGATAGGAAATAACATCTTTCAAAATATATAATCTTTGTTTAGCTTCTTCTTTACTTAATCCAGCTTCTTCATAATCATTTGGATTTTTTAAAACATCTTCTATAAACCATTTCCCATCTGTATTTAATATACCTTTTATTAAATTTACCTTATCTTCATTATTAATTTTGTCTAAATCAGAATTTAATTTTTTAACATAATTTCCCTTTATATTTCCTAAATCTTTTAATTTAGATAAATTTTTTAAAAATTTGTTATCCAAAGTAAGTTTTTCTTTTTTTACAATTTCTATAATAGATTTCTTAAATAAAGTTGCTCCTATTTCTGAAGTTGAAGGAAACCCTAAATCTTCATCTTTAACCTTTTCTACTTCCTGCATATACTTTCTGAAATATCGTTTAGTTAAACAAACACCGCAAAGTCTTTCACCTCTATTAAACATTTTAGGATTATTTTTCCAGAGAGACGTCCAAATTTTATTTCCTCTCCAATCTTCTAAAGTTGCCCCTATAATTGTATGTTCTCCACAGGAAGAACATCTATAAACACCTTGTAAATATTCTAAATTTTCTATTTCTTTTCTTTTATCTTTCTTTTCTATAATTTCTTTTTTTAAATTATTTTCGTAAAATTCTTCCCAACTGTTCCATCTTTTCCAATTAGGTTTTTCTATAAGTTTATAGTTTTCTATATAATCTTTTGTGGGAAGTTGTGATTTTTTCCTATAATTGATAATATCAGCTAAATTTTCCAGAACTTCCTTATAGTTTTTATTTATCTGTTTATCATATTCTAACCATTCATATTCAACAAAAAGTTTAAGAGTATTTTCTATTTGGTATTTTGCTAAATATAAATAATTTTCTATTTCATTGTTATCATATATATCTGAATTTTCTTCTAATTTTTCTTGGAAAAAAGAATTTATACTAAAATGAGCTAAATTTTCTAATAAATTTATAAATTTTTGCTCTAATTTTATCTTTACTTCTTCAGCTTTATTTTTATCTTCAATTAGAAAAATCGCAACATTGGTAATATTTGCTACTGTGATATCGTTTTGCAAAACAGGATAAATAGGCTTTGCTTCATAATCTTTTTTAACATATTTTAACAATTCTTTCATTAAATAACTAATCATTAAGCTACCCGCCCAAAGGTCAGCAATTTTCCGAGAATCACTTATAAATTTTTGAATTGATGGAATAGTTATATGGAATATATAAGATTTAGTTTTTTTTGACATTATTTAAGCCCTCTTTTACAAACCTTTTAGCCCTTTCTTTTAGTTCATTAGCATCATATGCAACTTTTACATTTTTAGGTGGTTCTTCACATAAATTTTTTAATTTTAGATTTTTATCAAACTCAAAAATAACCTCATCATTTTTTTCATCTGGAAATAATTTTCCTTCCAAATATGTAAGAATTGCAAAATATTTATCTTTTTCTGATTCTTTTATTGAAAACCAAACAGAAGAAGGCAATCTTTCTAAATAGTTTTTTCCATGCTTTATCTTAAATTTACCTACCTTTAGAATTTTGTTATTATAATTTAATAATCCTTTTATACTGTTTCCATTATTACTTCTGGAATTTAACTGAATTGGTAATCCAAAAGCAAAATTCCACTCATTTTTATTTATTTGTTTCCATTTACATTCGTATTTTAAAAAATTTTTTATATTGTGATATTCTGCAGTAGTATTATTATAATGTTTCCTATAATTCTGGTATTTATTTCCTAAGTCATTTAGAGCATATTTCCAAGAATTCCCATTTAATTTATGAATATAAATGAAATACTTATTAACTAAATTCTTATTGGTATCTATGCTATTTAATCCTTGGTGTAAATTTTTTAATTCTTCAATTAAGTTCTTTATAATATTTAGAATATTTCCCTTTTTATTTGAATTTTCTCCTGATAATCCATAAGATTGCAAACTCTCAAAATCTATTTCTATATTCTCCGTTTTTATATTTTTAATCTGCCAACTTCCAAAACTCCTTCTACTTCTTAATCCAAAACCACCTAAAGCAGTAGCAAGATAAAAAGAATAAGCAACGATTTTTATTAAATTCTCATTGGTAGAATTTTTAAAGAGAAGTTTTATTTTAAATTCTGTTCCGGCCTTTATAACATTATTTATTCTTTCTTTGTTCATATTAATAACAAAACCCAAATATTTAGTTCCTGATGGTAAATTTTCCCAGTCCAAGTTATCTAAATGTTTGTCTTTTTCAAAATTTTCTATCAAAATCCTAAAAGGACTTTTCCTCTTTTGTGAGCCAAAAACTTTTTCTTCCAAAAATTTGAGAGTTTGAATATCATCGCCAACTATTGACATAGCAACTGCTCTAAACCAGTATCTCATCATTCCTTTAATTTCAGAGGGACGAATGCCATCGTTTTGACTAAAAGCCCCTCCCATAAGAGTTGGAGTTAAAGTTTTTATGGTTAAGTGTATCTGTTGCATAACTATCCCCAATTAGCACACATATATTATATTATATTATTAATTTTAAACACAATTATCCACAATTATCTACTTTTTCTGACTTTTATATTTTTATAGAAATTTTTTTTCTAAGTTATGCTTTTTAAGATATTTATCTAAATCATCTCTGATTTGTTTAATTTGCATTATAAACTGAACTTTGTTTTAATAATAGAGCCAATATTTCTATCATAATCTTTGTTATAGTCCCTTAATAACTCTAATGATACATTTCCAGTATATTTCCATTTATCGGATTTTACCTCTACAGTGATATTATCAATTTTAAAATCATAATCATTCATATACTTTTGATTAACTTTACTAACTTTAGCTGTGCTACTTGCTTACCTAGTCCTTCCACACTTGCCTCAACCATGCCTGCTTTAGACCTAGCTACATCCGCCTTTTGCACAGCAGTATTGGCTGTATACTCTACATCA
>DTZN01000269.1 GCA_012961365.1 Hydrogenothermaceae bacterium | reverse complement strand
TGGATAGCCAATTTTTTCTTTTATATTTCTGTAAATTTTTTCCAATTCTTCCCAGACAATTCGATATACTTCTGCTAAAGGAAGATTCAAATTATCTATGCCTTTATATTTTGGTAATCTAAAAACAATAGACCATCTTCCCTGTGCAAAATTATGTCCGTCCACTTCAGGCAGCCAGAGATAAACATGCGAGTTTGGAATTGCATCAAGGAATTCTCTTACTCCACTTTTCAACTTCTCTATCTCTTTGTCAAGTTCTCCCTTAAGAAGAAGACGAAGAAGTGCTGCACCTTGAAATGGCCCAGAAACAACTAAATGATTAATACCTTCACTCCTGCAGAGAGGCAGTATTTTTTTTTATTACTTCAGAGGAGTACCCATGGTGGAAAACATGAAGGAAAATCCCATTTATACCATTATTTTTTATGTGCCCTTTAATCAAGGCAGAATGATTTAAAATAACAATTTCATCTGTTGGGTAGGAAGGCTTTTTTAATGGGGGTTTTTTGTATTTTACAGGTTTTTTCCCATATTCGGGAAGGTGACTTTTTACTAAATGGGGATCCATCCCTAAAAATATTGTTTCTTGAGGCAAAACTCTTTTTTCATATGCGGGGATAGAACCCTCATAAGGTGCTCGTAAACATAGAAAGTAGACATTCGATATTTTACCGTCCATTCTTGCGCCTATACGGCAAAACTTCATTCCACTCGGATCATTTTCCTTAACCAAATAGATTTTGATCTTTTCATTACCAGAAGGGACATAATCAAATTGAACAAAGGAATTTTTATAATGTCCATCTTTTACATCCCATACTTTCTTGTCATTCACCAAAATATAGCTCGGCGGAGGAGCTACGGCTATTTTAAACCGATAAATATAACCTTTTTCCAATTCAGTCGGCCAGGTAATCTCTGCACCATAAAGACCTATGTCTCCTTTGGGTAATATCCAGGCAGAATTAAACTCATCATTAAAGTCAAACTCAGAAGTAATAGCTGAAATTTCATAGTCTACTTCACATCCATGTCTAAAGAACCTGGCTAATCCCCACTGCCAGGCAACATTCAGTTTATGTGTACCCATGTTATAACACCAAGGCATGAAAGTTCCTTCCCAAATGCTCCATTCACGGAAAACTTCGGGATCAAATTCTCCAAAAGAGTTTTTCTTCTCTTCAAAATGCTTTTTAATCTCCTCAGGGGCCAAGGCGCGATTGTAAATACGCACTTCTCCTATCAACCCATTTAAATTTTTCGTGTTTCTCCCTATATAAACAGGGAATTCATTAGTCTGAAGTTTCATTCTTTTCCCACCAACCCGTACGTCTATTTTGGTACTCAATACTTCTTCTCCATCCAGATACATTCTTACCTCAGGCACATCAGCATCGTAGGTTACTGCTATATGATGAAAAAACCCGTCTCCGTACCAATTATGGGGATAACTGAAGAAAAAATACCTTCCTTCTTCATTCCATAAACCAAAAGTTATTGCTCCATTTAGGTCTCTAAGAGCAAAGGTGCTCTTTGTAGCACCATCATTATCAACATTGGAATCAAACTTACCTATAATATACTGCCATGTATTTGTCAATCTTGGTCCAAAACTTATCCAACACTCAACAGTAAATGAACCTGAAATATTCAAACTCTCAGAATGAGGTATCCTCACAAAAGTATCTTTAGTTATTTTTA
>DTZN01000268.1 GCA_012961365.1 Hydrogenothermaceae bacterium | reverse complement strand
AAAAAATATATTTTCATTTTTTTACATTTAATTATAGAAATAAACAATAAAAACGACACTAACTTTTAATATATTCTTAATATATTCTTTAAACTAAAAAAGCCAGAAGGTATTCCCCTTCTGGTAGGATTAGAGGTAAGTTGTAGTAGCAGGACTACTCACATCGGCTGTATTAAAGTTAATCAATATTTATGCCAAATTTTAAGTGTAGAAATACCAAAGTTGCAAAGGTAAAATAATATTTTAAATTGTCCGTTTTGGGACAATTTTTTAGTCTAAATGGAAAATTTTAGAAAAATGATTAAATTTAATTAAATTAAATACTTTTTTGGAGGAAAAATTATGACGCCTATGAGAGCTCAAAGATTTATGATGGCAATTATGTTAATAGTATCTCTCATTTTAATCCATACAGGGCACCAATGGGGTGAGTATATCATATGGTTTATGATTTTCATGCTTCTTTTATCTGCTGTAACTGGTTTTTGTCCTTCTGATACAATATTTCAAAAAATTTTTGGAAAAAATTGTTCTGATGAAGGAAGTTGTAGCTAAATGAAATTTTTACATATAAGTGATACACATCTTGGATATAATCAATATGGGCTTATAGAAAGAGGGAGGGACTTTTTTGACGTTTTCGAGGAAGCTATAAATATTGCAATTGATAATAATGTAGATTTTGTAATACATACAGGAGATTTTTTTCATACTTCTAGACCTTCTAATAATACATTTTGGGAAGCTATAAAACTTCTAGGCAGATTAAAAGATAAAAATATCCCTATATTTGTAATTTCAGGGAACCATGATAGAGGAAATCAAGTAAGAGATATATCTCCACTGAAAATTTTGGAGAACTTAGGATTAACACTTTTAGATGGTAGGAGTATAGAATTTAATGGAATAACCATATCAGGAGTTAAATATATATCTAAGTTAGCTTTAAGAACATACCCATTAAGGGAGATTTTAGAGAAACTTTTAGAAAAAGCTCCTAAAACAGATTTTCATATACTTATGCTACATCAAGAGTTTAACCCCTATTTCCCAGATAGTAATTTGTATATAAACTCAGACATACCAGAAGGTTTTAATTACATAGGCATTGGACATTATCATATTCCCCAAAAACCTATATCTATCAAAGATGCAAAAGTAGTTTTTGCAGGTTCTACAGAATACACATCCTATAATAAACAGGAAGAAAATTTCCCAAAAGGTGTTCATCTTGTTGAAGTTTTAGAAAGACAAATTAATTACCAGTTTATACCTTTAAACACTAGACCTTTTATTTACAAAACTTTAACAGATGAAAATTTTGAAAATGAATTAAATGCTATAAAAATAGATTTAGAAAACAAAGATTTTAAGAAAAAACCTGTTTTAGTGTTAAAAGGAGATTTAAAAACTGTCTCTCAAAATGATGTAAAAAACCTAATAAGTAAACTAAATATAGAGAAACATTCTCTACATATTAGATATAACCTTTCTTTTAATATTTCAAATACTTCTGCAGAGTTTCAAAAGATGCAGTTAAAAGATGAATTTATAAATAGTAAATTAAAAGAGTTAATAAATGATAACGAAATGTATGAAGAAGTTATTTCTTTAATATCTCAACTTAGAACTTTTGAATCTGTAGATGAAATAAAAAAGTTTCTACAGGAACTTTAAATGTTAGAATTTATAGAAGGAGAAGTTATAAAATCTACTGAAAGTTTTGCAATAATTTTTTCTGCAGGTTTTGGAATAAAACTAAACACTCCTTATAAAATTCCACTTGGAAAAAGTCGTATATATACTTATTTAACGTTTAAAGATGAAACCTTTAGATTATTCGGGTTTAGGACAAGTAAAGAAAGAGATTTATTTATAAAGCTAACAAATATAAATGGTATAGGCGTAAAACATGCATTTTCTATACTTTCTAATTTGTCTGTAGAAGAAATTATAAATAGTATAGAAAATCAAGATATATCATTATTAACTTCTGTTCCAGGAATAGGTAAAAAAACAGCTCATAGGATAATTTTAGAATTAAAAGGAAAGATTGATTTTGAAGATGAACCCTTAATAAAAGATGCATTAGAAGCATTAAAAGAACTTGGTTTTGATAAATCTAAAGCTTTACCTGTTGTTAGAGAAGTTATAAAAAATACGTCAGATATACAAGATATTATTAAATATTCCCTTCAAAAACTTACAGAAAAAAGTTAAAATAGGTTCAATAACTTAACTAAATCAAAGGTGATAAATAAAGTGTGGATACTTGGAAACCACGATGAACCAGTAAGACTGCAGAGAAATTCTATCTTAGAGCTTGTTGGGAATACTCCATTAGTTAGACTAGATAAATCTTTACCTGAAGATATAAAAGAAAAAAATATTGAAATATATGCAAAACTCGAAGGATATAATCCTGGTGGTTCTGTTAAAGACAGACCTGCTACAAGAATGATAGTTGAAGCTATCCAGTCTGGGAAATTAACAAAAGATAAAATTATTCTAGATGCAACCTCTGGAAATACAGGAATTGCATTGGCAATGGTGGGAACTGCTTTAGGGTATAAAGTTGAACTGGCAATGCCTGCCAATGTAAGTGAAGAAAGAAAAAGAATTATACAAGCATATGGGGCAAAAATACATTTTACAGACCCTCTTCAAAGCACTGATGGAGCTATTTTACATGTTAGAGAATTAGTTGAGAAATATCCTAATAAGTATTACTACATTGACCAGTATAACAACGATGCAAACTGGAAATCTCACTTTTACTCAACAGCAGTAGAAATATGGGAACAAACAAACCACAGGATTACCCATTTTATAGCAGGTATTGGAACTGGTGGAACAATTATGGGAACAGGTAGAAGATTAAAAATATTTAATCCTGATATACAGGTTATAGGTGTTCAACCAGATAGCCCATTCCATGGGATAGAAGGACTTAAGTATATAGAAACTTCTATAAAACCTGGTATTTTTGATGAAAACAGATTAGATAGAACTATGTTTATAGATACAGATAGTTCTTATGAAAGGGCTAGAGAACTTGCAAAAAAAGAAGGTATATTTGTAGGACAATCTTCAGGGGCAGCTTTTGAGGCGGCAATTAGACTTGCTAGAGAAATAGAAAAAGGTGTTATTGTTTTTATATGCCCAGATGGAGGAGAAAAATACCTCACAACTGCCTTATGGGATTATTAAAGACTTTTTATGAAATAAAGAGCTATTCTAGCATTTAAAGCCCCCATTTCTCTTGCATATCTCATGGCCAATAAATGAAGTTTTTGAGTTTCCATTTCTATTTCATATTTTTTTGCATAAAATTCAACTATTTTTAAATATGTGCTTTTATCCATCTCATAAAATCCAAGCCTTAATCCAAATCTATCTATTAAAGATAATTTTTCTTCTAGAGCATCCGAAATTCGCGTTTCTTCGTCTTTTTCTCTATCTGAAAATTTTATTGGAATAAGATTTTTTCTATTTGATGTTATATAAAAAAGTAGGTTTTCTGGGATTTCATAAATAGTTCCATCTATTATAGTTTTAAATTCTTTATATTCTTTTTCTTCTGGTTGAAAGGATAAATCATCTATAAATATAATAAATTTATAGTTTCTATTGGTTTCAATTAATTCATACAAATTAAAAATAGAAAGAATATCCTCTTTTAACACCTGAATAATTTTAAGCCCTTTATCTTTAAAATAATAACAAACAGATTTTACTAAAGTTGATTTTCCAGTCCCCCTTTCTCCCCATAAAATAGCATTGTTAGCAGGTTTTTCCTCTACAAATTTTTTTGTATTTTTTAGAAGCTCTTCTTTTTGATAATCTATACCTATCAGATTATTTAATGGTTTATAATCAAAGTTTTTAACAGATTTTAACTTGTTTTTATGATAAATAAAAGCAAAATTTTTGTTAAAATCTACTTTCTGTTTTTCTTCTTTTAAAAACCTATCTAAAAAACTATTCATTTTTATTAAAACTTCATTTAATAATTTCTCGTCCATATAAAAACCTAATTACTTTTAAAGACTTACTAAATTTATAACGAAATAATAATATAAATTTTAGCAAGAAGGTATGATATTGAAAATAGGTTATTTAGATTTTTTATATTTAGATGGAGATATACAAAAGGCAGGTATTTTAATTGTAGATAAAAATACAAAACCTATAGAGTTTAGAGCTACTACAAATTTGGAAATTGATGAGCTTCAGAAAATTTTATATGGAGATGTTTTAGAAGAAACATTAATAAAAGAAAATTTTGCATTAGATTTAATAAAATCGTTAAAAATTAAGCCTGATTTAGTTTTAGTAAAAGATAAAGAACTACTTGAAATAAGAAGTAAAGTTAATGTTCCAATAGGATATATCTCAAAATTTGACCCATTTAAAGCAACTTACAGATATTCAAAACAAATTTCAAGCAAAACAGGAAGATTTGATACTTTAGTTTTAATGATAAACAGGGAAGATGAAAAATATTTAGATGAGTTTATTAGAAAACTTCAAAGTATATACAAAAACTTTAATCTTTTAGAGCCTTTTAATAGAGTTTTCAAAGCTTTAGAGTATCTTTCTCAAGAAAGGAGTTAAGAACATGATAGTTTTGGATAAAGATAATATAAAATCTGCAAGAAGTAAGCATTTTATTTTATTTTTTGATAAAAAGTCTGTAAATGTTTCTAAAAATCTAGTTAAGCAAACATTTAAATATGATATTATCGGAAAAGTTTTTAAACAAGATGAACCTTTCGATTTAAAAGATTTATCAAAATTAGATAAGTCCTCATCAAAAAAAGACAAAAAAATAAAGAATTTATCAATATTTGATTTATTAATCCCCGTTTTAACTCCAGAGGTAAATTTAGATATACCAGAAAATCTAGAACTTTCCCATAAACTATACAACTATCAGATACAAGGGGTTAAATTTTTGATTTCTAACTGCTCTGCACTTCTCGCAGACCAGATGGGCACAGGAAAAACTGTTCAATCTACAGTGGCTTTAAAAATACTGTTTATAAAAGGAATAATTAAAAAAGCGCTAGCAGTTGTTCCTTCTTCTCTAATTTCTGTATGGGAAAAACACTTAGAAGAATGGGCTTCAGAGCTTCAATTTGTGGTTTTAAATGATAAAAAGGATATAAGAAAACTTCTTTGGGATACAAATGCCCATATATACATAGTTTCTTATGATACTTTAAAAAATGATTTTCACAATGAGGAATTTAAGTTAGAGCAATTTGCAAAAAATATTGATTTAGTTTTATTAGATGAGGCACACAACATTAAAAATCCTGATACTATAAAAACGAAAGCAGTTAAACAAATTTCAAAGTTTGCAAAATATAGATGGGCTTTATCGGGAACACCATTACAAAATAACTTAGAAGAATTAGTATCTTTATTAGAATTTCTATTTCCAGATAAACAGTTTAACAAAAATTTAACTCCAGAAGAAGCACGAAAATTAATTCAGCCAATAATGCTACGAAGATTAAAAAAAGATGTTTTAAAAGAGCTTCCAGAAAAGCTACCAGCAATTATAGAAAAACTTCAATTATTGCCAATTCAAAAGCATGAATATGATTTTGTGTTAGGAGTAGAACAGGAAAGAATTACAAATTTAATAGAAAAACACAAAAAAAGCAAACAATTTAGATTTATTTTAAAGAAAAACATAATCCATTCTATCCAAAAGTTAAGACAGATATGTAATTTTCCATCTTCTAGCTTGAGTAGTCCTAAAATGGAAAGATTAAAAGAAATACTTAAAGAAATTGTGGAGAATAAGGATAAAATAGTAATTTTTACGAACTTTTATGAAAACGGAGTTAGAAAAATTTATGAAAACTTATTACAAGAATTTCCAGAAAGTAAAATAGCCCAATTTCACGGCAAAATGTCATTCAAAGATAAGAAAAAACAAGTAAAGAGATTTATTGAAGATGAAAAATGTCAAATTTTCATAGGGACTATTGGTTCAGCAGGAGAAGGACTTACCTTAACAGTTTCAAGCTATGTAGTCTTTTTTGATATGCATTGGAATCCAGCAAAAATGTGGCAGGCAGAAGATAGAGTTCATAGAATAGGTCAGAAAAATAAAGTTATAATACATAACCTTATAATGGAAGACACAATAGAAGAAAAAATCCTACAAAAACTTCAGGAAAAAAGAAAATTAATAGAAACAGTAGTAGATGGTGTAAAACACATAAAAGAAGAGGAAGTATCTTTAGAAGATTTAATGGAGTTTATTGGAATTAAAAATTAAACAAAGCTATTACATACTATTAATTACATACCTATTACATGGTATCCAGCGTCTACATGAAGAACCTCTCCTGTAATACCCTCTCCTAAAGAAGAACATAAGAAAAGAGCAGATTTCCCAACTTCTTCTATGGTAACAGACCTTTTTAATGGAGCTTTTTTTTCTGCCTCTTTTTGTATGGCAGAAAACTGGTCTATTCCACTAGCAGCTAAAGTTTTAATCGGTCCAGCAGATATTGCATTTACTCTAACTTTTTTTATTTCCCCTAAATCTCTAGCTAAATATTTAACAGATGCTTCTAATGCCGCTTTTGCAACTCCCATTACATTGTAGTTATACACAACTTTTTCAGCTCCATAGTAAGATAAAGTTAATAGACTACCTCCTTCATTTAAAATTGGTAAAAATTGTCTAGCCAACGCAGTAAAAGAATAAACACTTATATCCATAGCTTGTAAAAATGATGACCTATTTACTGTGTAGTAATATCCTTTTAGATATTCTTTATTTGCATATGCTATTGAGTGAACAATAATGTCAACTTCTCCCCATTTTTCTTTTACTACATTAAAAAATTCTTCAATTTGCTCGTCTGAGGAAACATCAAGTCTATGATAAATTGAAGTTTCAAGTTCATCTGCTATTGGTTTTAGTTTCTTTTCAAATTTTTCATTTAAATAATTAATTCCAATTTCTGCTCCGTTCTCTTTAAAAATTTTAGCTATTCCATAAGCAATACTTCTTTTATTTGCTATTCCTAAAATAAGAGCCTTTTTTCCTTCTAAAAGTTTCATTCAATCCTCCTTTTTGTAAATTACATAAGATAAAAATTTTACAATTTTTACCTTTAATATATCAAAGCAGTTAAAAAGTAATCTAGTATTAAGATTAAAACAGAAGATACCACAACAGCAGTAGTTGTTGCTTTTCCCACTCCTTCTGCGCCACCTTTTGCGACATATCCAAAATATGTTGATATTGTTGTAATAATAACTGCAAAGACAGCAGACTTATATAATCCTCCAAGTATATCGTAAAGCTCTGTAAAATCTTTCATTTTTTCTAAGTATAAGTATGGATTTATAGAATAAAGTTCTGTAGCAACAAAATAACCTCCTAAAATACCTGAAGCTATAGATAAGATAGTAAGAAGTGGAACAACAATCACTGATGCTATAAGTCTAGGAGTTATAAGATATCTGATAGGATTTACAGCCATAACTTCTAAAGCATCTATTTGCTCTGTAATTCTCATTGTCCCTATATTTGCAGCCATAGCAGAGCCTGAACGAGCAGTAACTAAAAGGGCTACTAATACTGGAGAAAGTTCTCTAGACAAAGATAGCGAAACTAAAGCTCCTATTAAGAATTCTGCATTAAATTGATGAAAAGTAGGATAAGTTTCCACAACTAAAACGCCACCGGTAAAAAAACCAGTAATAGCTATTAATGGGGCAGCATTTGCTCCTATTTCTGCCATATTTTTTATTATATGTTTAGGTTTTGGTGGTTTAATAAAAACAAATTTAAAAGCTTCTAAAAAAAGTAGAGTAATACTTCCTATGTGGTTAATAAATTCATATATTTTTTTCATTCTAAATGTCTATATTATCATCTTCCATTAATTGAAATTGTTCTGGGTCTATATCGTAATCCTCTTCTTGTTTAATTTCATTATTATAATGCAAGTTTTCTTCTTGAGATGTTTCTATAGGAACTTCTCCATCATCTAAATTTTGGAAATAATCTTTTGCAAGATTTTCAAACTTTGTAATTTCCTTTATAAATGCTAATTTAACAGTTCCTGTTGGGCCATTCCTTTGTTTTGCAATGATTATTTCTGCGATACCTTTTTCTTCTGGAGTAGGATTTTTTTTGTAATACTCTGGTCTATGTATAAACATTACCATATCCGCATCTTGCTCAATACTTCCACTTTCTCTCAAGTCTGCCAATTGTGGTCTTTTATCACTTCTCATTTCTGTTTGCCTTGAGAGCTGAGCAAGTGCTATAACTGGTATATCTAAATCTTTAGCTAAACCTTTTAACCCTCTTGATATTTCTGCTACCTCTTGCTGACGGTTTTCTACTCTTCTTGAAGACCTCATAAGCTGAAGATAATCTATAATTATAAGCTGTATATCTTTTTCTCTTTTTAGTTTTCTAGCCTTTGCCCTCAAATCCAAAATAGATAATGCTGCAGTATCATCTACAAAAATAGGTGCATTCTTCATTTCTAAAACTTTTTCTGTAATAACTTCTAATTCTTCCCTTGTCAAAAATCCAGAGCGAACTTTCCTTAATGGAATTCTAGCTTCATTACATAAAAGTCTCATTGCTATTTGTTCTTTTGACATTTCAAGGGAAAAAAATGCAGATGGAATATTTTCCACAACAGATACATGATGAATTATCGAAAGTGCTAAAGAAGTTTTACCCATTGCTGGTCTTGCAGCAATAATTACTAAATCTCCTTTATGGAAACCTGTAGTTAGCCTATCAAGTTCATAAAACCCAGAAGGTAAACCTGTAACTATGCTATCCTTTTTAGATAATTCATTTATAATTTCAAGGGTTTTTTGTAGAACATCTCCTATATGGAAATATTCAGATATAGTTTTTTCTTCACTTAATTTGAAAATACTACTTTCTGCATAATCTATAAGTTCATCTACATTTTTTATTTGCTTTGCTTTTAATAGTATATCTTTAGCAACAGTTATTAGCCCCCTAGTAATGGCTTTTTCTTTTAAAGTTTGGGCTATATGTTCAACACTCTTTGGAGGAGCCGCATCAGAAAGGACTAATGATAAATAAATTTCTCCGCCTATGTATTCAAGTTTATTCTTTTTTTCTAAATAGGTTTTAAGAGTAAGAGGGTCTAAAGCAATTCCTTCACTTATTATTTCTATTACTGTTTCATAAATGGCCTTATTTTTTTCGTTATAAAAATCCTCTGGTTTTAAAATATTTAAAACAGTATCTGCAACCGAAGGTTCAATAATAATTGCTCCTATCACTGCTCTTTCAAGCTGGTCATCATGTGGAAGAGGCAAATCTAAAATTGTTTCGTCCAAATTTTCACCTTACTATTTAATTACAGAAATTTTTTT
>DTZN01000267.1 GCA_012961365.1 Hydrogenothermaceae bacterium | reverse complement strand
TATTTGATTTAATCTACTTATTGGAGCAACAATAGAAATAGAAGCAATTGGGTTTTTATCTTCCCAAATAACTGTTGATATTTCAGAAACCTCAGGTTCTAATCCCTCAAAATCTACTTCAATAGGGAATACAACTTCTTTTGACTGTCTTGCCTTTAATAAAACTTTCCCTGAAGTTGTTTTTTCCGCAGGAAATCTTTTAGATATTCTAGAATGAACTAAAACAGACCTGTTAGTTTCCTCAGCATGTAAATACACTATATTGTCTTTTGACAAAATAGATAAATAAACAGTTTCATTTACCCTAGTTCTAAGCATTTTCATAAAAGGTTTTGCCTCTTGTAAAAAAGCCAATCCTTTAAGATATGCATACTCTAAAAATAATGCTTTTGTTCCAAGCTTATAATGTCCAGTTTCTTCTTCTTGCTCGATAATACCTTTTACCTCTAATGTAGCAAGTAATCTAAAAACATTATTTTTGTTTAATCCTAAAATATTACTAAGTTCAGTTACCCCTAAATCTTCACTTTCTTTTAAAGCCTCTATTAAATCTAAAGCCTTTTCTATAGAGCTTTTTCTTTTTATTTTCTTTTCCATTTTTAACTATTTACACGTTTACCAGACACTACATTTTTAGCTTCTTTTTCCATTACGAAAGAATAAATATTATCTATTGTTATATCTAAAATCCTTCTTAATGCATCTTTAGTATAATAAGCACAATGTGGAGAAATTATAACATTATCTTCATGTAAAACATAAAATGCATTCATTGCTTTTTCAAGCTTAGCTACAGATAAATTTTCTTTTTTTAGTATTTCTTCTTCTAAAACTTCTTCAGCTTCAACTGTATCTATTGCAACTCCACCAGTAAGTCTTCCTTCCCTTAAAGATTCAACTATAGCTTCAAGTTCAACAACAGCACCTCTAGAAGTATTTATCAACATAGAATCTAGCTTCATAAGCTTTATATTAAACCTATTTATTAGGTATTTTGTAGATTTTGTATAAGGAAGATGAACTGTAACTATATCAGAGTTTCTAAGTAAATCTTCAAGACCTACATATTCTACTCCATACTTTTCAACAAGATGGGGTTTTTTAGACCTATCATATGCAAGTATTTTCATTCCAAATCCATGGGCAATTCTAGCAACATGTGAACCTATTCTACCTGTTCCAATAATACCAATAGTTTTTCCCATTAAATCTATACCCATTAAACCTTCTCTAGAAAAAATACCTTTATCCACATTTTTTATCATAGGTTTTAATCTTCTAGCTAAAGCTAAAATTAAGGTAAAAGTATATTCTGCAACTGTGTTATTACCATATCCAGGAACATTTACTACAGTAATTCCCTTTGAAACAGCATAATCTATATCTATATGGTCATATCCAGCAGACCTTGTAACTATAAGTTTTAAATTTGGAAGTTTGAAACCGAAGATAATGTTTCTTCCTCTCCTGCCATTGGAGATATTGATGGGGATGGGTATTTGGATTTAGCAGTAGCTTCCGAAGACGGTTATCTTTATGTATTTGAGGCTAAAGTTAAAGGTGGAGAGGTGGTTTGGTCAAGATTTCACGGAGATGAAAGGGGAACTGGCCTT
>DTZN01000266.1 GCA_012961365.1 Hydrogenothermaceae bacterium | reverse complement strand
GAGATGGAAGTTTGGGCATTAGAAGCTTATGGAGCATCTTATAACCTTAAGGAGATGCTAACTACTAAATCTGATGATGTAGAGGGTAGAAATAAAGTTTAGACTTAAAAATGAAGATGCAATGCATGAGATAGAGAAGGTATTAGATGAACAATGATTATGAACCCAGGCATTTGCAAAAAGCAACAAAAGCTTTGGAAAAACATCTTAAAAAAGTAGAGAAATATGCATATATAAATGAAGAGTATAAAAAAGGAATTTTAAAAGAACCCTCTTTATGGGAGAAGTTTATACGTATATTCAAAGTCTGAATTTTTCAAATGCTTTAAAGCCAATACCAAAGGATTTGGTTTGATTATTCTCTGCTTTCTTCTTCTTTTCTTTTTCTTCTTGGTACTTTCTAAAAACAGTAATTTTTTCTAAATGTTCTTTGTATGATTCACTAAATCCATGTGTGCCTTGTGGGGTGAGCATAAAAAAAAGATATTTACTCTCTTGAGGGTTTACTGAAGCTTTTAATGTATCTATTGAGACAGAACTTAGGGGGTGAGGAGGCAAACCCTTATACTTATATGTATTGTATAGACTCATATCATTTTTAATGCGTTCTGGAGTAATTATCGTATGTGCATATTTGCCATAGTTAAGCGTTCCATCTATTTGCAATCGCATATTTTTTTCCAGTCGGTTATAAATAACAGAAGCTATTAGGGGCATTTCTTGTA
This sequence comes from Hydrogenothermaceae bacterium, assembly GCA_012961365.1. GTDB lineage: Bacteria > Aquificota > Aquificia > Aquificales > Hydrogenothermaceae > Hydrogenothermus. Next base: position 941 of record DTZN01000266.1, on the reverse strand, counting down.
TAGAGTTACTTTCTTTTTGAATGATTGATGCAATGGATAATAGCCTTTTAAGACTATCTTTATCGATAGGTGTTGTTAAATATGCTTTTTGAAATTCTCTTAATGTGCGGTTGGATGCAAGAAAGAGATAATGTATAGTTGTATTTTCATCTGCATTTCTGGCTAGAGTATAACGCTGTGCGAGTATATCACCTTCTTCAAATTGCGCAAGGGTTTGGTAATATTGCATAAGTGATTTTTGCTCAAGATTCATATCCTTTGCAAGACGTTGTGTGATTTCTTCTTTTGTCTCTCCCGCATATACGATGATATCCATAAGTGCATTTGTTTTTTGAGTATGAAGATGAAGAAAAAATGAAAAGCGTCCTTGTTTACTGGGAGTCACACTATACCATCCTTCTTCAGGTATTTTTTTTAGTGTTAACATTTTTTGATCTATCCAAGTTACCTCATAGCCATTATTTTTAAGTGTATGTACAATGTCACGTATGTCTGATGAAGGAATATAAAATACTTTTTTACCATTATTCATGGGCATAAAATGATAAGCAAGGGAGAGTAAAAAAAGAATAAGTATAATTTCAAGATAAAAAATAAAACGTTTGTATTTTTTGCTTAGTATATTTATCATGGTACTCATTATAACAAAGTTGTGTAATATATAAAAAGGTATGGGTAAAATTAATGTAGTGTTAGCACTGTTTTGCTAAAAATGCATTAAACTGATTTGCAAAAGCATGGGCATCTTTTGGTCCAAAGGCTTTGGGGCCTTTGGTTATTTCACCACTTTCTCTGATATTTTCCATAAGGTTTCGCATGGCTAAGTATTGTTTGATATTATCACAGCTTTAACTGTCTTATCTTCAATTGACATCGCATCTCCGTAATAAAGATCTTGTTATAAAAGGAGATGAAACTAAAATAATATTTAAAGTAGAAAG
>DTZN01000265.1 GCA_012961365.1 Hydrogenothermaceae bacterium | reverse complement strand
AATACTTCTATTACATTTGGAGATGGAATAACTCCAAGATTAGATAAAAAAGGGTATTCAATTTACACAACAGGAGATGACCTTGAAAGTTATTTAAAAAATATAAATAAAACAGGTAGGAAATATTTACTGGAGTTCTATTATCAAAAGGAATTTAATAATTTTGCATTAATAGTAGGTTTAATAGATTCAACGGCTTTCATTGATGTAAACAAATATGCAAATGATGAACATGTCCAATTTTTAAATTCTGTTTTTATTAATAATCCTATAGCAGTTTTACCATCTTATAATTTGGGGATTTACTTAAGATATAAAATAACAAAACAGGATTATATATCTACAATTTTTATGGATAATTCCCCTGCTTCTGAAAATGTTTTTATAACACAATATGAAAAAGAAAAAGATACTTATGGCATAAGAATTTTTGGTTTTAAAACAACAAAAACTAATCAAAGTGGATTTGGAATATCTTCAGATTATTCTTTGCAAGAAAATTTTGGTATGTTTTTTAGAGGAGGATATTCAAATACAGACTATAATTTATTTTTTTCTTTAGGTTTTGAGAAATTTAAAATTATTTTTAGTGAAGATTCTTTAGGATTTGCATATGGATTTGTAAATGGTAAAAATTATTTAAATAATATTAATGTATGTGAAATTTTTTATGAAATGAAACCTAAAAAACACATTGAAATTACTTTAGATTTGCAATATATGAAAGAAATAAATCAAGATTTTATTTTGGGAACTAGATTGTATTTATCTTATTAAAGGCGACCAACTTTTTTCTTAATTTCTTCTAGCCTAATTTTGTAATAAATAGGTCTGCCATGGGGACATAAATTGGGATTATCTGTCTCTAACCATTGTTTTATAAGGGCATGTGCTTTTTCTTTGTCTAATTTATCTCCTGCTTTTACTGACATTTTACAAGCCATTTGAGAAAATATTTCTTCTGCAGATGCATTTAAATTTCCTGTTTCTAAAATATCTCTTACTATGTTTTCTGCTGAAAATTGGGACATATTGTATGGTATCCCTGTTAAAAAAACTTTTGTATCTTCTATTTCAAAACTAAAACCATATTTGTTTAATTTATTTTCTAGTATTTTTAATTTTTGAATTTCATCAGGTGTTAATTTTAAAACTGCAGGTGTTATTAATTTTTGGGAAGGAATTTCTCCTTTTTCTAAATATTCTTTCATTAAAAGCTCATAAAAAATTCTTTCATGGGCTACATGTTGGTCAATAAAATAAACTTCTTCATTATAATAGGCTACTAAAAATGTGTCTTCTATTTGTCCTATTATTTCAAATTTTGAAGTTTCATATTTTTTTGTTGTTTGTTTTAAATGGCTTTCAAAATTTTCTTTATAACTATAAGAAATAGTTTTTTTCTTAAATATGTTTAAACATTCATTTAAAGCAGACTTTATTAAATTTATAACAGAACTTTCTTTTACAAATTTTACTTCTTGTTTTGATGGGTGAACATTAAAATCAACAAAATAAGATGGTAAATCTATAAATAAAATGTAAAATTTATCTCCAATTAACTCTTTGATAGTATTTTGAATTATAAAGTCTCTAACAGGTCTTTTGTTAATAAAAATATACTTTTTCTTTGTATAAACAGAGGCTAAATTTATATATCCCTTTACGATTCCTATTGTTCCTTCGTAATCTATTTCTATAAAATCTTTTTCAAATTCTTTTCCAATTATTTTTAAAAGTCTTTCTTTTAAGGTTGAAGGGTAAAAGTTATACAGTAATTTTCCGTCTATATGTATAGAAAAGCTTTTGTCTGTGTGGATAAATGCATATTTAGAAAATACATCTAATATATGAATAAGTTCTGTTTTTTCTGATTTTAAAAATTTTTGTCTTGCAGGGATGTTAAAAAATAACTCTTTTACTTCTACAGTTGTTCCAAGAGGAGAACCACTTTCTCTAAAGTATTGAAGTTTTCCTCCTTCTATATAAATTTCGTTTCCTGTTGGAGTTTCCAATGTTCTAGATATTAATTTAAATTTTGAAACAGCAGATATGCTTGATAATGCTTCTCCTCTAAAACCATAACTTTGAAGTGCAAACAAATCATCTGCAGAAGAAATTTTGCTTGTGTTAAATCTTTTAACTGCGTTAATCATATCATCTGGATAAATTCCTACACCATCATCTTTGACTTTTATTAATTTTTTTCCTCCTTTTTCTATAAAAACTTCTATTTTTTTGCTATTTGCATCTAGAGAGTTTTCTATTAGCTCTTTTAAAACAGATGCTGGTCTTTCAACAACTTCCCCAGCAGAAATTTTATTTATTACTTCTTCTGGTAAAGGTTTTATTTTCAAAATATTCCTCTTTATTTAAGAGTTAAAATAATATTCTATTTTAAAATCTAATCCTAAATAACCTAAACGCAAATTTAAAAATATAACTATTACATAAGTGAAAATTTTTTGTTCCTCTTTTGGTTTTATATTGAAATAAAAATTAATTGTTTTATATTAATACAATATAGATATAATACAAATTAATGGAGGGTGAAGATGGCAATTAGAAAATTGGAAAAATCGGAATGGGAAACTTACTTTTCAAATTGGGACAAAAAATATAGAGATGGGCAATTTCCAAAAAAAGAAGTTCAAATAGAAATTATAAATCCAGAAATTGGAGACCAAGTAGAAACCCAGTGGCAAAAATTAGTTGGACTTGCTTATGATACTAAAGATGACGATTTTGAGGTAGTAGCAGAAAGGCACGACCATTTAATACATAAGCCTACAGAAATTTATGTAGATGAAGAAAATGGAGATTTAAAAGTGGTAGAAGTTATACAATGGGATGGAACAAAGCATATTATTTCTTTGAGACCGTCTTCATAAAACGTAAAGGGCTTTTGCCCTTTTACATTAATAATTTTCTAATAAATACAGTAGCATAACTTCCTTTATTCAGAAAAAATCTTATTTTTAGTTTATTTTTATCTTTACTTATAACTTTTATGTTTTTGGGAATGCAAATAGCATTTCTTTCTCCATCTGTGAATGCTTTTATTCCTATAACTTCCTTTTCGAACCATTCTTCTTTTACATTGTAATTTTTTAGGACCTGTTTAAAGACATTTTTCAAATCTTTTTCCGGAAAATTTAACTTTTTTCCTGTGTAAGGAATCTTTAAATTTTTTAATTTCTCAAAATCAAAAACTTCTAAATAAAAACCTAATTTCCAATTATGTATAAATCTTACTCTTTTATAAGGATATTTTTGTTCTATATAAAGTCTAAGAGTTTCATTCCATAAAAACGATTGATATGCAAAATTAAACATCAATCTTATGTTTTTTGGTAGAATTCTGACTGCTTTTTCAAAAGAAAGCCCCCTTTTCAAACCTAAAACTAAATCTTTTTCATAACTTTCAGCTATTGATTTTATATCTTTATAAAAATCTTCCCATTTTCCCCAATTTTTCAATGAATATTTAATAGAAAAATATGTTTTTAATCCTTTTTCTATTTTTTCTTCTAAAAAATATTTAAAAATAAAATCATTTCTGGCTTTAACACTACCAAATCTTTGTTCTCCAAAATAATTTGCAAAACCATATTTGCTTATTATTTCTAAATTTTGATAAATTTTCCTTCCTAAGTCTTTATTTATACTCCTTAAAGTTATTGTGAAAATATTTCCTTTATTGTCTCCAAGGGAAAGAGGCTTATCACTTTTTCCAATTTTTTTTATACAAAATGAAGGCTTTTTTTGTAGAATTTCATTAACATAAATCCAGCCTCTTGAAGTTTTTCCTAAACAAAAATCCTCTAGTTTATATTCTTCAGGTATTGTTATATATTGAGTTGTAATTGCATATTTATCTTTTAATCCTGCAAAACCTATTTGAGATGGAAGTATTTTTAATTTGTTAGATAAATATCTAATCACCTGTAATGTTGATAAATTTGTCTTTTTTAATTTGTAAACTACAAATCTACCTTCTTTTTTTAAAAAGTCATCAGGGAGAACTTCTTTTACTATAAAGTCTTGAGGGTTTTGTTTTAAGTGTTTATATATCAAATGGGTCATTTGTAAATGGGTTTTTTATATAATATCTGATTTTTTTTGTTTTACTAAGAATAATTTTTCCTGTTCTTAAATTTATTAACCTTACAAAAATTATAACAAAATTATCTGTCATTGAATAAGTTCCTGTTATTAAGTATGTGGATTTTAACTGTTTGTTTTTAATATCATTTACATTTCTGGAAAATGCTGATGTGCCAATATTATTTATTTTGATTTTTTTCCTTATTTCTATCTGGTATATACTTGTATTACACTTATTTACTAAAGAATTTCTGAAAAACTCTGTTAAAAATTCTCCTGCAGGAGTTGGTTTTAATGTTTTGTAATTTACTATATCTGTCAATATTACTTTTCTGTAATTTATAAATTTGCAAAAATCTTTTGATATTTTGTCGAAATTTTTTGAAAAATCTGTGTTATAAAAAGCTTGCTCTGGCGTTTGATGAAAACAGCTAGTAAAAATAATAAGCAAAGAAAAGATGTATATTGTTTTCATTCTCCTATTATTTCTACTTTATTTTCTCTACTTCCACAAAAATCAATGTCATATAATTCAGCAGGAAGAATTATTTGTCCCGATGAAACAATAGCATTATCAGAAACTCTTATTAATTTAGCATTGACTATTATAGAATCTCCAAGTTTGGAATATGTTCCAACTAAAACACTTTCTATTTTTACTTCATTATTTAATTTTAGTTTGTTTATATTTCTGCTTAGTATAAACTCCCCATCTTTATTTATATATAAGTTTTTGGAAAGCCTTATATCTAAAACCTTCCATCTTCTTACTAAAAGCTCATGTTGTAAATTTTCTTTTATAAGCCTTCCTAAATGACTTGTTTTTTCTATATTATCTAAACTTACAAAGGTTGTTATAACTATTGGACAGCATTTTACATTCTTAGTTAAATTTTGTTCCAGTTGGTCAGCTAGTAGGATAATTCTGGAATTAAAAATACCTTCTGGAGTTTGCGATGGTATTATTTCTATTTGCCTATCGTATGTTTTACTTGGTTCTTTTGCATTTACACATAATAAAAAGCTAAAAACTAAAAACAGAATAATATTTAACTTTTTCATTTTTTATCTATATAAATACATTTTTTTCTCATATTCAATTATACATTTTTTCTTTTTTACTTTGTAAGTTATAGGATAGTCAAATATGGGGTCTTTCAGTAATTCATATTCTTTTTGAGGTTTACATATAGGTTGTAAGATTAAAGTTTTTTCCGCTTGTGTTTTTTGGGAACAAGAAATTATAAAGAAGCTTGACGTGATAAATATAACCATATATATAAAATAATTTTTCATTTTATCAACCGGTAAATTT
>DTZN01000264.1 GCA_012961365.1 Hydrogenothermaceae bacterium | reverse complement strand
TGTAGATAAAATAAGAAACTCTGAGGTATCTTTGATAATAAACACTCCATCAGGCAAAAGAGAAAGGTCAGATGCATACTATATTAGAAGAGCTGCTGTTGCACATAAAGTTCCATACTTTACAACTATAAGGGGAGCTTACGCAGCAGTTGAAGCTATAAAATCTTATAAGCAAAGAGGTATAGAAGTTAAGGCTCTGCAGGAAATTTTCTAATGTATGGTATAATAATAAACTTGATAAAAAATCTAAAATAAAGCAGGAGGTTTTTTATGTCCATTACAGCACAAAAGAAAGCTGAGATTATAAAAAAATACGCCAGGCATGAAAATGATACAGGTTCACCAGAAGTTCAAATTGCTATATTGACAGAAAGAATAAACAATTTAACAGAGCACATAAAGAAAAATAAAAAAGACCTTCACTCAAGGAGAGGTCTTATTGGAATGGTTAACAAAAGAAGAAAGCTATTAAACTACCTAAAAAGAATAGATGAAGCAAGATACAACAAAATAATTGAAGAGCTTGGAATAAGGCAAACAGGGAGCAAATAATGGATAGTGGTATTACAGTGGAGAAGGTGGAAACCACTATAAATGGAATTCCCTTTTCCATTGAAACAGGTTATTTGGCAAAACAAGCAAGTGGGGCAGTTTTAGTAAAACAAGGAGATACAGTTGTTTTTGTCGCAACTGTGGTATCACCTGAAGCTCAAGAAGATATAGATTTTTTGCCACTAACAGTAGAGTATAGAGAAAAAACGTATGCATATGGTAAAATTCCTGGTGGATTTGTAAAAAGAGAAGGAAAACCAAACGAAAGAGAGATATTAGTATCAAGATTAATAGATAGACCTATAAGACCTCTTTTCCCAAAAGGTTTCCATAACGATGTAATTATTACTGCTATGACTTTATCTGCAGATGATAAATATGACCCAGATGTTCTTGCTATTATAGGGGCTTCTGCTGCTTTATCTATTTCAGAGGCACCTTTTGAAGGACCAATTGCTGGTGTAAGAGTTGCAAGGGTAGATGGAAAGTTTATAGTAAACCCAACATATGAAGAAAGAGATAAATCAGATATGGATATTGTTATTGCAGGCTCTAAAGAAGCAGTAGTTATGGTTGAAGGCGGTGCTGAAGAAGTTCCTGAAGAAGATATTTTAGAAGCAATAATGTTTGGTCATGAATATATAAAAAAACTTGTTGAACTACAAGAAGAGTTAGCAAGTAAAGTTTCTAAAGAGAAACTTCAAGTAGAAAAAGATGAATATTTAGAGTCTTTAAGACCTAAACTTTTAGAATTTATTAAAGATAGAGTAATAAAAGCTTTTGAAATTCAAAATAAAAAAGAAAGAAATCAAACTATAGATAAAATATATGAAGAAGCAGTAGAGGCTTTAGAAATACCAGAAGAATATTTAACAAAAGCAGGCTTTTTATACAAGGAACTTGTTTCTGAAATAATGAGAGAAAAAGTATTTAAAGAAAGAGTTAGAATAGATGGTAGAAAGCCTGAAGAAATAAGACCGATATGGATGAAAGTAGGATTTTTACCTAGAACTCATGGTTCTGCAATATTTACAAGAGGTCAAACACAAGCTCTAGGAATTGTTACACTAGGAGCTCCTGGAGAAGAACAAATAGAAGAAAGTATAGATGAAGGAGAAGAAAAGAAAAGATTTATGCTTCATTATAATTTCCCTCCGTTTAGTGTGGGAGAAGCAAGACCTCCAAGAGCACCTTCTAGAAGGGAAATAGGACACGGAAATTTAGCAGAAAGGGCATTAGAACCATTAATTCCTCCTGAAGAAGATTTTCCTTATGTAATAAGGATAGTTTCTGAGATTTTAGAATCAAATGGTTCAACTTCTATGGCTACTGTTTGTGTTGGCTCACTTGCTTTATTTGATGCAGGTGTTCCGATACCTAAACATGTTGCAGGGATTGCAATGGGACTATTAAAAAATGAAGATGATTATGTGATATTAACAGATATTCTTGGCGATGAAGATCATCTTGGAGATATGGACTTTAAAGTAGCTGGAACAAGAGATGGAATAACTTCTATTCAAATGGATATAAAAATAAAAGGTTTAACTAGAGAAATTCTTCAAGATGCTTTAAGACAGGCTAAAGATGCAAGAATGAAAATTCTAGATATGATGTATGAGATTATTCCTCAACCACGTCCTGAAGTTTCTCCATATGCTCCTAAAGTTGTTCAATTTGAAGTAAATCCAGAAAAAATACCAGTTATTATTGGACCATCTGGTAAGAATATTAAGAAAATTATTGATGAAACAGGTGTGAAAGTAGACTTAGATCCAGAAGGAATTGTTAGAGTTTATGCAGTTGATAAGGCATCTGCAGATAAGGCAGTTAAAATGATAAATGAGCTTATTATGGATATAGAAGAGGGAGATATTTTCTTAGGAAAAGTTACAAGAGTTGAAGATTATGGAGCATTTGTAGAACTACTACCAGGAAGGTTATCATTACTCCATGTATCCCAAATCTCAGACCAAAGATTAAAATCTGCTAAAGATGTTATAAATGTTGGAGATGTTCTGAAAGTGAGGGTTATAGATATAGATGATTTAGGAAGACCTAAAGTATCTCTCAAAGGAGTTAGTGAATCAGATATAGCTAAAAATCAATCTATGTTTGATAAAGATGAAGATATAACTTAAGGGGGAAATTGCTTCAAAACCTCCCCTGCTAAATATAAAGAGCCTATTATTAGCAAAATTTTCTTTTCTTTTTTTGATTTTTCTTTTGCTTTTAATAATGCTTCTTTTATATCTTTAATAAAAATAAAATTATTGCCAAATATTTCTTTTATGTAGTTTTCATCTATACTTCTGGATACAGGTATCTGCGTAAAAATTATATCTTTTGTATAGTTAAAAATAATTTCTAAATTTTCTTTTATTTCTTTATCTTTCATTCCTGAAAATAATACAGTTATTTCTTTATCAGGATAAAGTTTTTTTATTGTTTTTAAAGACTTTTCAATAGCTTCTTTATTATGTGCACCATCTAAATATGTAATTGGATTATTATTTAATTTTTGTAGTCTTGCAGGCCAAAAAGTTTTATTTAATGCTTGTTTTATTAAGTTTTTATTTATACTTATATTATTTTTTTCACTGTAAATAATAAATGAAGTTATTGCAGTTGATGCATTTTCTATTTGATAATCTCCAATTAATGATATTTTTATGTTATTCAAAGAGTAATTTTTAAATTTGTAGTTAAACATATCTAAAAAAGTTTTTTCTACAAAAAAATCATTATCTTTTACATAATACTCTTTTATTTTCCTTTCTTTTAGCCAATACAATATCTCTTCTTGGTTTCTACCTATTACTGCGGGTTTATCTACTCTTGTTATTCCTGTTTTTTCAAAGGCTATTTTTTCTAATGTATCTCCAAGCATATGCATATGGTCGTAAGATACATTTGTTATTACTGAAATTTCTGGAGTTGCAACATTTGTTGCATCCCATCTACCACCTAAACCTACTTCTAAAATTGCTATATCTACTTTTTCATCTGCAAAATATTTAAATGCCAGAAGTGTAGATGCTTCAAAGTATGTAAGTTCGTATTTTTGTATTAAGTATTTTATCTGCTTTATATATTCTTCTAATTTTTTATTTTCAATATTTTTTCTATTTATCTGCCATCTTTCATTTTCTTCAACTATATGCGGAGATGTAAACAAACCAGTTTTAAAACCATGTATCCTAAAAATGTTTTCTAAAAAAGCACAAGTTGAACCTTTTCCATTTGTTCCAGCTACAAGTATAGATGGAAATTTATTTTGTGGATTGCCTATTTCTTCGCACGCTTTTTTTATCCTTTCAAGACCTGGTTCTATCTTAAAAGTTTTTCCGTTAAATAACTTAAACAGTTTCATTTAAAAACTCTGTGTATGTTTTTTGATGAGCATAAATAGTATCCTTCTAATAAATCAATTTCTAATGGTTTTATAGTGTATAATATATTAGCTATCTATTTTCCAATGATATCTTTTAATAAACAATTTATATACATTTATACTTATACCAGATACAATAAGTAATATAGCTACTATTTGGTTCCATGTTAATCCTATAAAATCTATAGGAGGAGTTACTCCTCTCCAAAACTCAAGAAGAAATCTTAATATTCCGTATAATATTAAATATATACTAAATACCTGCCCATCGAACCTTTTATATTTATATAGAAAAAATAGCAAACCAAATATAGCTAAATTTCCTAATGCTTCTGCAGGCTGAGTTGGATATAGGGGTATATTAGGTGGAGCAACTGTATTTGGATTATCTGGAAACTTAATTGCAAATTCCTTAAAAATAGAATCATCAGAAACAGGTTTACCATGACAACATCCTGCGCATGTGCAACCAATTCTTCCAAAAAAATGTCCTAAAGGTATTGCAACTCCTGCTATGTCTGATAATTTCCAAAAGTTTAATTTATATATTTTTATAAGAAATATAGCAGTTAAGGCTCCTCCAATAAAAGCTCCAAACCAGTCTATCCCACCTTTCCATATTGCAATATAGTCAATAATAGATTTCATCTGCTGTGGATGTTCTAACATATAGGCAATCCTAGCTCCAATAATTCCTCCAAAGGTAATAAAAATAAAAAGATTTTCAATTTTATTAATAGGTAAATTTTCTTTTTTTGCTAAATAAATACTAATAAAATATGCACTTAAAATACCAAGTGCTACTAATACTCCATACGTATGTATAGAAAAATCTCCGATTTTTATTAACTCTGGAAACATGAACTTACGCTCTTACCATTTCTTTTAATGATTTCATATATTTTTCTAAAACTAGCTTCCTTTTAACAGGAGATAGATAATTGATAAACGGTATTCCATTTAAATGGTCAATTTCGTGTTGTAAAACTATTGCTAAAAATCCATCTGTGTCTATTTCTACTTCATTTCCTTCTAAATCTTGGGCTAAAACTTTAACTTTTTTAGCTCTTGGAATAGTTATTTGAACTCCAGGAAAACTTAAACAACCTTCTGTTGATTTTACTTGTCCAGATTTTTCTATAATTTTAGGATTAACAAGAGCCATTTTTACACCTTCTTCACCTTCTTGACCGTTGTATTTCTTTGTGTTTGTATCTAAAACTAAGATTTGGTAAGGTATTCCAATTTGGTTTGCAGCTAACCCTACACCTTCAAGTTCATACATTTTTTTAAACATAATATCTACTAGTTCTTTTAATCTATTATCAAAAAAATCCACTTCTTTCATTTTTTTCTTTAGTATTTTATCTGGCCAAGTTCTAATTTCATAATTCAATTTACTTTACCTCGCTATTATAATCTTTTCTTGCTTTTTTCCTTAGGAATAACCATAATATAAAGTAAATTCTATCAAATTAAAACTTTTTTAGAAAATTTTCATCTCTTCTTTTAGCTTCTTTATATTTTCTTTTATATTTCCCCTAAACACTGCACTACCTGCCACAAAAATGTTAACTCCTTCCTTTGAAACTGTGTTTATATTATCTACATTAATACCACCATCTATTTCAATTAGAACATCTTCCCTATTTGTTTCTTTCATTAGCTTTTGTAGTTTTGAGACCTTTTTCAATGTTTGAGGTATAAATCTTTGGCCTCCAAAACCGGGATTAACAGACATTATAAGAACATAATCTACGTAATGGATAATTTCTTCTAATGTATTAACAGGTGTAGCTGGATTTAATACAACTCCAGCTTTTGCTCCAAGACTTTTTATTTTATCGACTAATCTGTGAGAATGAATTGTTGCATCCATATGAAAAGATATCATATTAACTCCTGCTTTTATAAAATCCTCCACATACTTTTCAGGTTCTACTATCATTAAATGGGCATCAAAAGGTAAAGTGGTTATTTTCCTTATTTTTTCTATAACTGGAATACCAAAGGTAATGTTAGGAACATATCTTCCATCCATAATATCAAGATGAATAATATCTGCTCCTGCTTCTTCTGCTGTCTCTATTTCTTCCCCTAGTTTTAAAAAATCTGCAGATAATATAGAAGGTGCAAGAAGTTTTTCAGTCCTCAAAAGCCTATCCTCCTTGACAAAGTTTAATCCTTTACTTATCATCAATAAAAAAAATACAATAAAATCATAAATTTAAGTATGATTTAAGGTGGTGTTTTGGAACAATTAAAGCTTTTTCTTAACCTTTTAAAAGATTCTATAAGAGATTTAACACCAATAATTGCAGTTATTTTGGTTTTTCAAGCTTTTATAATTAAAAGTGTTCCTGATAATACAATTTCAATTGCTATTGGTCTTGGTATTGTTGCATTTGGATTGGCTATATTCATCCAAGGACTTGAAGTTGGAATATTCCCTCTTGGAGAAAATTTAGCCAATGATTTTGCACAGAAAGGCTCTTTATTTTGGCTTTTACTTTTTGCATTTTTGATTGGTTTTTCTACAACTATAGCAGAACCTGCACTGATAGCAATAGCAGAAAAAGCACAGGTTATTAGTGGTGGAAAAATTGATGCATTTTGGCTTAGGTTTACAGTTGCTTTGTCTGTTGGTTTTGCAATACTACTTGGTGTATTAAGAATAATTTTGGGACATCCTATTCATTATTATATAATTGTTGGTTATATAATTGTTGTTCTAATAACTTTCTTTACCCCTCCAGAGATTGTTGGACTTGCTTATGATTCAGGTGGAGTTACAACATCTACTGTTACAGTTCCTTTAGTTACTGCCCTTGGAATAGGTCTTGCTTCATCAATAAGGGGGAGAAATCCTGTTATAGATGGATTTGGTTTGATTGCCTTTGCTTCTTTAACACCAATGATATTTGTCCAAATTTACGGAATTATTGTTTATACACTTTTAGGAGACACTTCAACTACCCAAACAGCTATAGAAATTGTTAATCAAACTAAAGAAGTTATAGAAAAGGAAGTAGAAACCTATTCCAACTGGTTTATAGAGATTATTTACGGTCTTCTTGGAGTAATTAAAGATATTTTACCTATACTATTTGTTGTATTTTTCTTCCAACTTGTAATTATAAAAAAGCCTATTCCTCATTTACACAAAATTGTTTTAGGAATTTTATTTGTAATTATTGGTCTATACTCATTTTTAATTGGTCTTGAAATGGGACTGTTTCCTCTAGGGGAAAGTATGGCTCTTCAGCTTACCCAAATGGGTAATATGTGGCTTATTTATATATTTGGGTTTTTAATAGGATTTGCTACAACTATGGCAGAACCAGCCTTAATTGCAGTTGCTTTAAAAGCAAAAGAAGTTAGTGCAGGAAAAATAAATGATTTTATATTAAGAGTTTTTGTTGCGATTGGAGTTGGAATAGGAATAGCCCTTGGTTGTTATAGAATAGTCGTTGGTGATAGTATCCATTATTACATAATTGTTGGATATATTATAGTTATAATTATGACATATTTTGCTCCAAGGTATATTATTCCAATAGCTTATGATTCAGGTGGAGTTACAACATCTACTGTCACGGTTCCACTTGTTGCAGCACTTGGGCTTGGGCTTGCATCTAATATAGAAGGTAGAAATCCTTTAATTGATGGTTTTGGTTTAATTGCCTTTGCATCACTATTTCCAATGATTACAGTTATGGGTTATGGAATGCTTTCAGAGTTTATAAAAAAGGAGGAAAGCTAAAATGAAATTTTCAGTCTTAGTTGCTATTGTTGCAGAGGAACTTGAAGATAAGGCAATTGAAGTTGCAAAAAAAGCAGGAGCTTCAGGATTAACAATCTTAACTGCTAGAGGTATAGGAGCTAGAGAAAAAAAGACGTTCTTTGGACTTACTTATGAAGGTAGAGAAAGTGTTTTGCTTTATATTCTCGAAAGGAAACTTGCACTGGAAGTTTTAAAAGCTTTAAACAAAGAATTAAAACTTGAAGAAGAAGACCATGGGATTGCCTTTATATTACCAATAGAGCATCTTGCAGGTATAGATAAATATCAAATTGCCAAATTTACAGAGAAAATTAAGGAGGAAATATAATGGGAAAACAGATTTTAGTTAAAGATGTGATGCAAACAAATGTGGAAACAATTTCTCCTTTAGCATCTTTAAAAGAAGCAGTTGCTAAGATGAAAGAAAAAAAAGTTCAATCATTGATAGTTGACAAACAACATCAACATGATACATATGGGATAATAACTTACACAAGTATTTTAAAAGCTGTTTTTGCAGAAGATGGAGATATAGACCTTTTAAATGTTTATGATGTAGCAGTGAAGCCAGCAGTTAGTATTTCTAAAGATGTTGAGATAAAATATGCAGCAAAAATGATGGTTAATTTTAATATAAAAAGATTGCTTGTTGTAGACAACAACCAACTTGAAGGAATTATTTCTATGACAGATATAATAGCAACTTTATTTGAGGAGTCATAATTAATTTATGCCACTATACATACAAATAGCATTTAGATATTTATTTTCTATAAAAAGTAAAGCCTTATCTTTTATGGCTTTAATTTCCCTTTTAGGGGTAATAGTTGGTGTTTCTGCACTGCTT
>DTZN01000263.1 GCA_012961365.1 Hydrogenothermaceae bacterium | reverse complement strand
GTTGTTGTTTTATAATTTATTCCTTCAACTTCATTATATTTGAGTAAAGAAATTGAAACTCCAAGTCTTTTTGCTATCTCTGCTAATTTATCCAGTTCTTCTTTTGTATCATTTTCTCCTGATATTAAAAGATAAGCTATGCTATAAAGCTTTTTCTTCCGTTTAGAAAGTGGTTTAAGATGCTCCTCAAATATAGATAAGATTTTTTCAATAGATTCACTATGAGGAATTAATTTTTTTCTTTTTTCTTCAAAAACTGCATGTAAAGATAGTGTAATGCCATTGTGTGGAAGATTTAACATTTTTTCAAAATTTTTTGTTGGAAATCCTGTTGTGTAAAAGCTAACTTTTAATCCTTTTTCTTTAAAATACCAAAATGCTCTTTCCACATTGTCCCAATTTAAAAGTGGTTCTCCTATACCTGCAAAGGTTATATTTGTAATACTTCCTTTATAAGGTAAAATTTCATATTCATTTATAATTTCTTCAAACTTTAAATTCCTAATAAGCCCATGCATACCTGATGCACAAAAACTACATCTAACAGGACAACCTATTTGAGATGATACACAAAGAGTATTTCCTCTGTAAAAAACTGCTTCTATAGTAGAGCTATCTTCTGTTTCAAGCTCAAATAGTTTATTTAATTCATCTGTAATAGTTTCTTTAAGTTTTAGCATATTTCCCCCTTAATATAATTCCTAAACTTAAGATAAATGTATTTATAAAAAATGCAATTATTGATAAAATAGTAGTTCCATCAAACCAAAATTTCATTGGATATATTCTAAGTAAAGTATCATATTTACTAAATCTCCAACTTGTTTTTCCGAAAAAGAAGTTGTGGAAAACCTCAAAGGCTTTTTCATAACTTACAAACACAATTAAAGAAACAATTGCAAAAAATAAAAATGTATAAATACTAGAGTATATAAGTAATTTCCATATTTGTTTTTTTTGCAAGATTAAAACAAATAACCAAACTGTCGCTAAAATATATGTTGCTATGAAAAACTTAGATAAAAACCTATTTACATCTTCCATGTGCTTCACTTCTTTTTCTCTAAAGGCTTTTTTTCCATTAGGAAATCTTGCTTCTTTAAACTCTTTTAATCCTTCTTCTGTTAATACTGCTTTCAAACCAAGTTTTGCAAGTTTTTTTCTTACTTCATCTGACAAGCCCCATCTATCATCTGGAAAATTCAACTTTGAATACTCATAATCAATAAACCATTCGCTAAAAGCTATCTTTGTTGATATACCAAGTATCCAAAACGGTGTAATAATAACTGCAAACGTAAATAAAACTTTGTTTACCATACAACTTCCTTTAAAGCCTTTATAAAAGCATCATTTTCTTCAGGTTTTCCTATAGAAACTCTCAAGCAATTTTCCATATTTGGTAAATGGGACATGTTTCTTGTTAAAATTCCTTTCTCTATTAATTTTTTGTGAACCATATTTACATCTTTCACTTTTATGAGATAAAAATTAGCATCAGAGGAGAAAACTTTTACAGAGTTTATAGTTTTTAGCTTATTTAAAACCCTTTTCCTTTCTTGTTTTACTATATTTATCTTTTCTTCAATTTCTTTCCTACCTTCTGTTAAAACAATTTTAGTAATTTCTACTGTTGGATAAGTAATATTAAAAGGTGTTCTAATTTTATCTATTATCGAAACAGTTTTTTTATCTGCAATTAAAACTCCAAGTCTTATCCCTGCAAGTCCTATTTTAGATAATGTTCTAATTACAACAATGTTATTATCTGGTTCTAATGCTTCTTTTAAAAAACTTTCCTTATCTGAAAAATTTATATATGCTTCATCTATAACTGTAAAAATATTTTTAGAAGCTGTATATTTTATTAGCTCTTTATCAAAAGAATTTCCTGTTGGATTATTTGGCGATGCAAAAAAGGCTAATTGCGGTTTTTGAGATATAGCTTCTTCTAGATTTTGTTTATCTAATTGAAAATTTTCATCTAGCAAAAATTCTACTTTTGGTCTATTTATTATATCTGCAGAAACTTGATACATAGGAAATGTTGGAATAGGATACATAACAGGAGACTTTATATCCCCTACAGATTTTATTAATATGTCTATTAATTCATCTGATCCATTTCCAACTGTTATATTTTCAGAAGAAACTCCATAAAAGTGAGCTAAAACTTCTTTTAGTTCTTTATATGTTGGGTCTGGATATCTTTCAAATGGTATTTTTGCGATTACCTTTGCAATTTTATCTCTTAACTGTTTAGACAAACTAAATGGAAGTTCATTTGAAGAAAGTTTTATTTTACAAGGAGTTGTTTCTGTTTTATATTCTTTAAAACTTTTAAATCTGTCCAAAAACATTTGTTTCCTCTTTTTAGGTATCGTATACTAAATTTTACAACAAATTAAGCAGGAGAAAACTTTGGGAAAGCTTAGATTTTTAAATGCTGGTGAGTCTCACGGACCTGCTTTAACAGCAATAATTGAGGGTGTTCCTTCTAATCTAAAAATTTCTTCAGAGTATATAAACAAAGAGCTAGCAAGAAGACAAAAAGGATATGGCCGTGGTGGTCGTATGAAAATAGAAAAAGATAAAGTAAAAATCTTATCAGGTGTTAGGTTTGGATACACACTTGGTAGCCCAATTACATTGATGGTTGAGAACAAAGATTGGCAAAATTGGACAGATATAATGTCAATAGAAGGTGAGCCTGCTAGTAAAAGAGAAATAACAAATCCAAGACCGGGACATGCTGATTTAATAGGTGGAATTAAGTATGGTTTTGAAGATTTAAGAAATGTTTTAGAAAGGGCTTCGGCAAGGGAAACTACAACAAGAGTTGCAGTTGGGGCAGTTTGTAAACAGCTTCTTGAAGATATTGGTATAAAAATAGGTAGCTATGTAGTTTCTATTGGTAATTTATCAGTAAGAGATGAAATTCATGATATTCCTTTAGAAAAAAGAGCAGAAATTGCAGAAAATTCTGAAGTTAGAATTCCTATTCCTGAAAAAGATGATAAGTTTAAAAATTTAATAGATGAAGCAAAAAAAGAAGGAGAAAGCTTAGGTGGAATTTTTGAGGTTTTTGCGGTAGGAGTTCCTATGGGACTTGGCTCTTATACACAATGGGATAGGAGACTAGATGGGAAAATAGCCCAAGCGATGATAAGTATTCAGGCAATGAAAGCTGTTGAAATAGGAAATGGTTTTGCACTTTCTGAAAAATTTGGTTCACAAGCTCACGATGAGATTTTCTGGGATAAAGAAAAGGGCTTTTACCATAAAACAAATAAAGCAGGTGGTCTTGAAGGAGGAATGACAAACGGAGAACCAATTATTGTTAGAGTTGGAATGAAACCTATACCGACACTTATGAGGAAAAAATCTTTGCAATCTGTAAATATAAAAACAAAAGAACCTTTTGATGCTGCTAAAGAAAGGTCAGATATAACTGCTGTTCCTGCTGCAGCAGTAGTGGGAGAAGCAATGCTTGCTATTGTTTTAGCTAATGCAATTTTAGAAAAATTTGGAAATGATAACTGGATAGAAATAAAAAAAAGAATAGAAGAATACAAAAACTATACAAAAACTTATCCAGAAGGACTTTAAAACATTTTAAGTAAGCCTATATTTTGATAAAAATTTACCTTTTGAGGAGTTAAATGATTTACGACACTTATTATGATGTTGTTGTAATAGGTGGAGGACATGCTGGAATAGAAGCAGCACTGGCTAGTGCAAAGCTTGGAGCAAAAACTGCCCTTATTACTTTAGATAGAGAAAAAATAGGCTTAATGCCTTGTAATCCTGCAATTGGTGGTATTGCTAAAGGTATAGTTGTCCGTGAGATAGATGCTTTTGGCGGAGAGATGGCTAAAGCAATAGATAAAACTGGTCTTCAGTATAAAATGCTAAACACAAGAAAAGGTCCTGCTGTTCGTTCTCCAAGAGCACAAGCAGATAAGGAAGAATACAGAAAATATATGGTTAATAGATTAACAAATGCAGAAAGCCTTACGGTAATAGAAGGAGAAGCTACAAATATATTTTTAAAGAAAAACTCTTACGAAGTAGAAGGGGTAGAAGTAGATGGTAATTTAAAAATACAAACAAAAGCAATAGTTGTTACAACTGGAACATTCTTAGATGGAGTTATTCATATTGGAGACAAAAAAATAAAAGCAGGTAGAATTGGAGAAAAACCAGCTCAAAAATTACCACAGTTTTATAGAAAACTAGGATTTCCATTAGTTAGATTTAAAACAGGAACTCCTGCAAGACTAGATAAAAATACAATAAACTGGAGTATTTTAGAAGAAGCTCCTGGAGATGAACCACCACCAAAATTTTCATTCTGGACAGAACCTTATGGCAGTTATTGGTTTAAAAAAGGACAAAAAGAACAAATTTCTTGCTACATAACACATACAACAGAAAAGACACACGAAATTATTAGAAAAAATCTACATAGAACTGCCCTTTATGGTGGAGCTATTACAGGTGTAGGGCCTAGATATTGCCCTTCTATTGAAGATAAAATTGTAAAATTTGCAGATAAAGCAAGGCATACTGTATGGCTTGAACCAGAAACAAGAAATGGTATTAGTATCTATCCTAACGGTTTATCTACTTCTTTACCTGAAGAAATACAATGGGAAATGTATCGCTCAATTCCTGGACTAGAAAATGTAGTTTTATTAAAACCTGCATATGCAATTGAGTATGATGTTGTTCCTCCAACAGAGCTTTATCCAACATTAGAAACAAAAAAAGTAAAAGGTTTATATCATGCAGGAAACTTTAATGGAACTACCGGATACGAAGAAGCAGGAGGACAGGGGTTAGTAGCAGGTATAAATGCAGCTCTTAAGGCTTTAGGGAAAGAACCATTTTACTTAAGAAGAGATGAAAGCTATATTGGTGTTATGATTGACGATTTAACAACAAGAGGAGTAATAGAACCATACAGATTATTTACTGCCCGTTCTGAGTATAGATTACATTTAAGACAAGATAATCCAATTTTAAGATTATATGAAAAAGCCTATAACATAGGAATGTTTTCGGAAGAACAGTATAAATTTGTAAAAGAAGTAGAAGAAGAAATAAAACAATGGATAGATAATTATAAACAGGAAAAAATTAATATAAATGGTAAAATGATATCTGTGTTTAATTATTTACAAAGACCAGAAATTACAATTGAAAGACTAAAAGAAGAAAAAATAAAAACTCCAGAAAAGGACTATGTTGCAGAAGAAGTTGAAATAAATGTTAAATATTCAGGATATTTTGAAAGAGAAATAAAACTAAATGAAAAAATGAGGCATCTTGAAAATATAAAACTTCCAGAAAATTTAGATTACTCAAAAGTTCCTGGGCTTAGAAAGGAAATCGTTCAAAAATTATTAAAAGCCAAGCCTTTAACATTAGGACATGCTAGCAGACTTGAAGGAATAACTCCAGCAGCAATAACAGCAATAATGGTTTATTTACAAAAACAAAGGGAATTAAAAGATAGTTAAGTTCTTAAATGTATAAAATTAAGAGTTTACTACTTTTTTATGTATGTAAAAGTTTTAAGACATAATACCCGATAAAATTTTCAAACTTTTTGCCTGATAAATGATAAGCTGTCCAAAGATGAAGACACTTTACTTTAAAGGGCTTTTTCCAAAAGTTTTCTATTCCCCCAATTCCTACCTTTTCATCTAAAAGTCTTTTTTTCACAAATTCTGGAGCATCATTATATTTTTCTTCTAAAAGTTTCTTTCTTACTTCTACTTCTTTTTTATGTAAGTTCACAAGCTCATTAAACAAAAGTTCATTGTTTGTAATAATTTCAGAAATTTTTTTGATATACCCTTGGGCTTCTAAAGAGGATATAGCTTTATCCAATTTTTTATCTACAAGCCAAAATCTATTTGGATTTGGGATATAAGCCTTATTCTTCCTGCTGTAAATAATAAGAGGTTGCTCAATAATCATCAAAATATTATAAAATGTTTTGTATGAATACAAAAACTTTTTTAAAAGTGTTAGAAATACTAGAAAAAGAATTCCCAAAATGGAATGCACCTATAGTTTCGTTATTAGCAGAAAAAACACAAGATCCATATAAAGTTTTAATTTCAACAATTATTAGCCTTAGAACAAAAGACGAAATAACTGCAGAAAGTTCCAAAAGGTTATTTGAAAAAGCAGATAATCCATATGATATGATAAAACTTTCAGAAGAAGAGATTGCTAATCTTATATACCCAGCAGGTTTTTATAAAAATAAAGCAAAACAGATTAAACAAATTTCAAAGGAAATAATAGAAAAATATAATGGGAAAGTTCCCAACGCTTTAGAAGAACTTTTAAAATTCAAAGGTGTAGGCAGGAAAACTGCGAATCTTGTTTTAAGTGAAGGATATGGAAAACCTGCAATATGTGTAGATATTCATGTCCACAGGATATGCAATAGACTAGGTTTTGTAAAAACAAAAACTCCAGAGGAAACAGAATTTAAGCTTATGGAAAAAGTCCCTAAGGAATATTGGAATAAAATAAACAAACTCTTTGTAGCATTTGGACAAACTATTTGTAAGCCAATTTCTCCAATTTGCTCAAAATGCCCTGTAGAGAATTATTGTGAGAAGATTGGAGTAGATAAACATAGATAATTTAAAATTCAAAGACTACCTTTTAAATCTACTTTAATTACAGGAACTTCTATATTTTCTTCTTTAAATTTATCAAAAGCTTTTTTGTATATCTCACTTTTTAGCCATATTATTTTTTCCAATTTCTAGCATCTATCCACATGACTAAAACAAATTCATTATAATAATCTTTGATTTCAAAAAACCAAACCTGCGGGAAATGGTATTTAGCAAGGTATCTTTTATACTCATAAGCAGTATCTATTAATATTTTTTCTACTTTTTCCCTTGGAATTTCATAAGAAACCTTAAAAGGAATTCTAAGTCTAACTAAATTATCTGTAAGTGTATAATTAACGATATTTTCACTAACAAATCTAGAATTTGGAACTGCTACACTTACTCCATCAATAGTTTCTATTACTGTGTTAATTACTCCTATGTCTGTTACTATACCAAATATAATTTCATTTGGATTTCCTATGAACTGACCTGCATTTCCTTTTAGTTCTACAATATCCCCAACTTCTACTTTCCTATTAAAAATAATAATAAACCCACTTATATAATTATTAATTATAGATTGAAGTCCAAAACCTGCCCCAATACCAAGAGCACCAATAAGTGGAAGTAATACTTTCCAAGTTATACCAAGCATCGATAGTGAAACAATACCTGCAAGTAAAACCCCAAAATTATAGATAATTGCTTCAATTGGTGTAGGTTCAAATTCACCTTTTTTCCTATACATAAAATATCTTATTAAAATCCTTATTATTAATATTGAGTTAACCACAAGAATGAAAAACCAAATAGCTTTTATTAGAGAATATAAAGAAATCTTTAAAATATCGGTTTTAACAATAAAAAATTGTTTTGTCCATTGGATAAAACCATCAATATTAAAAAATAAAATAGAAATTAAATAAATTCCAAATAAAAACAGCAAAGATAATAAAGTAAAAATTTTACTTTTTATATCTGGAAATGTTTGTTGAATAATCTCAAATTTTGTATCAAGTTTATTAGAAATAAATAAAGCTAAAAATGCATATATTATAGACAATACAAAAGTAAGAATTATTCCAAATAAAAAGCTCAAATCAAAATTTAAAAATCCAGCAAACCAAAGATAACCAAGTATCGCAAATAATATATTAAAAACATAAACAAGCTTTATTAAAGTAATTCTAAGAAGTGTGTTTTTGATTGAAATTAATGATACTAGTTTATTGGATATAATAAATAAAAATGTAAATAAAGGTATAATGGCTAACAGTTTAACTATCTCATCTAAACTATACTTACTCCCTATAGGAAGGTTAAACGAATGAAAAAGGTCTAGCAGGAAGATTATACCTATATCTAATGAAGTTAATAGAATTATTAAGCTAAGTAAACTTTTTTGACTTATTTTTAATTGTTTATATATAAACTTTAAACTTTCAACAATTATCAGTAATAAAGATAAATTTTTAAAAAATGCACCTGCTATAAAAGTTTTAAGTTTAGTTTCCATATAAAAAAATAATAAATAAAATGCAAATAAAACAATTAATCTAATTGCAAGGTCTAGATAAAAATACCTTTGGTCTTTGTCCTTAAGATAAGCTTTTATTCTTATTTTTGAGTAAAAATACAGAAAAAATAAAAAAGCCCCTGCTAAAACAGATGTTAATTCACTAGAAAAATTTAAACTTATATAATGTATTATTACTTCAACAAAATCTTCCATTAAACTATATCTGTATCAAAATCATCAAAACCTATATCTGCATCTATATCTTCATAACCATAAGCATCTGGTTCAATAATATTTTCTTCAAATTCTGGAGTATCTAAATTTTCCTCAATTTCTGCTAGCTTTTCATCTATATTATCTAGCTTTTCTTCTATAGTGGCAAGTTCTTCCTCAGAAATCCCAGCTTCTTTAGCAAGATTTTCAGCAGATACATCCCTATTAAAAAGCAAACTAAACAAACTCATTCCAGCAAAACTTCCAAGTAAAGAACTTAAAAACCCTGTTCCAAAACTAGAGCCTGTATTTTGAGGTTGAGCATAGCTTTGATTTTGTGTTGTTGTAGCTTGGGTAGAAGTTTCGCCTTTTGCCAAAGATTTTAATTCTAATTTTTGAACTCTTTTATCAAGTTCATCTACTTTTTTTGCTAATTTTTCAAGAACAATAGCCATTTTTTTCACTGTGTTTTCAAGGTTTTTACTTTCCATAACTCTCTCCTTTTATAATTTTTTTACTAATGTATAAACATTTGCACAGTATTCAAGGTCTGATGTTAGTTGTAAAGCTTTATTTAAACTGCTTGCTTTTACAAAAGAACCGTGTCTTTTTACCACTACTATATCGTAGTTAATCATTAAACTAGATACTCTTTCCGCAAGTTCTGGGGAGGAACTTGGAGGTTCAACTTCAATAATAGGAACTTCTCCTATAAAAAGTTCCCCTTCAGAATCTATAGGAACAAATTTATCTTTTAAATTGAAAGACAAAGAAACCATATGAATAGGATGTGCATGTATTACTGCTTTGGCATTTGTTTTTTTATAAATTTCTCTATGAACTATCAACTCTCTAGAAGCAGTTTTATCCTTATTTGAAGGATGTAAATAAACATCAATAATATTTTCTTCCGTTAAATAACCAAGCATGCTACCTGTTTTTGTTATATATATTTTCCCATTTGAATATACAGAAATATTTCCGGCATGTGTATTTACAAGGCCTTGCTGATACAAAGCTTTTCCTGTAAAAATTATTTCTTTGATTATATTTTCCATGACTAATTTTTCTTTAATGCAGCCATTAAAACTGCTTCTGCTACAGTCTGTCCATCTACTTTTGCAATTCCTTTTATTTTACCCATAGACTTTTTAATATTTACTCCTTCTACTTCAAAAATAATCTGGTCTCCTGGTTGAACAGGTTTCCTAAATTTTGCACTTTCTATACCTGCAAATAAAACTGTGTAATCTCCTTCTATACCTTCTTTTTTGGCTTTCTGTATCATCATATAGGCTCCTGCTTGTGCCATAGCTTCAATTATTAAAACTCCAGGCATAACAGGAAAATGCGGAAAATGACCCATGAAAAAATCTTCATTGTAAGTAACATTTTTTATGGCTTTAACTTTTAAATTATCTAAATCCAGTTCTAAAATTTTATCTATTAACAAAAAAGGAAATCTATGTGGTAAAATTTCCATAATTTGCATAACATCAGCATAAAAACTCATAATAAACCCTCCATATTAAACCTTTGTATCTTAGTAAATTTCATTATTTAACTTTACAAAAATACATCAAAAATCACAACAATCATATATAAAATACTAACATAGCCATTTATTGTAAAAAAAGCTTTATTTATTTTAGATAAATCATATTCCTTTATTAAAGAATGCTCGTAAACCAAAAAGGCAGATAGAATAATAACCCCTACAAAATAAATAATTCCAAGATTGGCAAAATATCCTGTTAGCATTAAAAATATAAATGTAAAAAAATGAAAAAATCTTGCAAAAACTAAGGATTTTTTTATACCAAATTTAGATGGAATTGAATGAAGCCCAATTTTTTTATCAAACTCTATATCCTGTAAAGCATATAAAATATCAAATCCAGCAACCCAAAAAGCCATACCAAGTCCTAAAAATATAGCTGAGATTTCAATCTTACCAAGTAAAGCAATACTAACAGCAATAGGTATAATAAAATATACAGCCCCAAGAATTAAATGGACGCAATTTGTAAATCTTTTTCCAAGGGGATAAATAACTAGCAGTAAAATTGCTATAGGAGACAAATAAAAAGCAAGCTTATTAAGATTATAGGCTGAAAACATTAAACCAATTGAAGAAATAATAGCTAAAATAAAAATTTCTACAGGTTTAACTAAACCTTTAACAGAAGCCCAGTTTTGAGAGCGGGGGTTTAATCTATCAAAAGGCAAATCAAAAAATCTATTAAATGCCATTCCTGCTGTTCTTCCTGCAACTAGGGCAAAAATTATCCAAAAAAGTTTATCTAGATTTGGTAGTCCTTTATAAAGGATAAAAACAGAAGCTATTGCAAATGGAAGTGCAAAAATTGTATGCTCAAACTTAACAAGCTCTGCGTATATTTTTAACTTGCTTAACATTTTATTTACACTATTTTCCGTAAAATTATTTCTCTTAAAGAATTTACAGTATAATTAGGATTAAAATCTAATGGAATATCTTCTTCTTTATATTTTCCTGTTGTTATAAATATTGTTTTTAATCCAATTTTTGAAAATGGAATTAAGTCTGTAAAGATATCATCACTTATAATCACTACATTAGATAAATTCTTAAATCCTCTAAATAATTCCTTGTTATACTCATCACTGTTTTTTCCAAAATGCCTCCAATCTGTTTTTGTTGAATAAGCAAGCATTTGGGCAATAGAACCAACTCCCGGAAAAACTAAACCATCATCATCTTTTGTTATTAAATTTGCATTTAAAGCAAGAATTTTAGCTCTGTTTTGTTTAATAGCAGAAGTTGCAATTTTTAACTTTCTAAAATTTAAATTTTTATCCTGTCCTATAATAACTGCATCAACATTTATAGCATTTTTAACATTAAACCCTTTTTCTTTAAAAAAATTAGCTAATTCTTTTAAGCCAATTACAAAAATATTTTTTATATTTTTACTTTTCATAAACTTTGGAGCAACAAATAAAGGAGTAATTAATGAATTTTCCTTTATATTTATCCCATTTTGTTTTAATCTAGTTTCTAAATTTTCAGGGGCATATAAAGTGTTATTTGTAGCTATTTTGTAAGGGATTTTTTTCTCATTTATATAATTAATAAAATAATTAGTATCATCAAAAGGATTCAATACTTTATCTTTTGTTAAAACACCATCTAAATCAATAATAAGACCTTCTATATTCATCTAGATATCCAAAAACTTGATTTTTACAAATTATTCTACCATTATATAAGCAAATTCATAAAACTATTCCATCTTTTAATATATACATTAATTTTGAAATTTTACTTGAGGTAAGAAGAATGATTAAGTCTTTAAATATATTTAAGCTACTAAAAACTCCCCAAGAAAAATCAATAAGAATAGTAGATAAAAATGAGTTTAAAATAAATATGATTTCACTAGAAAGTATGCATTCTTTTGACTTTATAAAAACAGAAGATAAAAACCAACCTATAAAATCATATGTGAAAATTGTAGAGGATAGTATAGAAAAATATAAAGCAAAACAAAATGAAGTTTTTGAGGGATACTTATATCAAGATTGTGTAAACCAAATTGCAAATACATTAGCACCACATTTTACAGTAAGTAAAAATATAGGTATAAGTATAACTACAAACAAAATAAACTTTATACCTAAAAATATTTTAGAAACAATAAGTTTAGCTTTATCTTTAGGTTATATAGACTTATCATATCAAGATATAAATAAAGAAAAACTAATTAAGATTTATGAAGAAATTAAAGACCAACCTGTGGAAATTTATTTTTATAACTATTGGGATATAAATGAATATAACATATTTGTAAATAGAGAAGACTTTGAGCTTGAATATTTTGATGTTAAATATAGAGAAACTAAATTAGAAAATTTATGGGAAGATTTATACAGATTATATACATACTTTGCAACGGCAGGAACATCACATAGGAAATACAATGCAGTTGTATTTATAGAAAGCCCAATAACAAGAAGGATAAAAGAAATATGGCAAAGTTTTAAAGAAAACTTCAAGCATAATCCTATAATTAGCGATTATTTAGATGTTTATGTAGACATAGACTTTAAAAGTAAAAACATAGCAATTCGTATTACAGATGAGAATATAAGAAAATTTTTCCTTCATGATGTAAAAGAAAGAAGGGTAAAAGACTGGGAAGATATTAGATTTAGTTTTTACAAAGCTCAAGATTTTGTTTTTGATTATTTAATAAACCATCCATTTAATCAAAGATTTAAAATAGTAGAAAAAATAAATCAACTAATATCAGAAAAAGCTTTGTTTTATAAAATAGAAAGTAATGAACTTGGAATGGCTTTTGAAAGTCCTAGGGAAGATTTTAAATTAATACACAGTCTAAAAAATATAGAATTTTTTGATGAAATGAAAATATATCAGTATGGAAAGTTAAATTTATTTTTTGTTATGGCAATAAGTGAAAAAAGAGGATTAAACTTTGGAGCGTTCTTTATAGATTTAACAGAAAAAGATATAAATGCAGTTAAATTCTTAAATGAAAAATATCTTTATTTAATAAATAATATAACAGATATAAATGACAACTTTTTAAACTATGAAATAAATCAAATGGTTCCTGCAATAAAACCCGGTAGACTTGCCCTTGAATTAATTCAAAAAAGTAGCAGAGTGAGGAAAATATGAAAAAAACAGGTGTTGTTTTAATGAATATGGGAGGTCCAGATAGTTTAGATGCAATTCAACCTTTTTTATACAACCTTTTTTCAGACCATGATATTATACAAATCCCGAGATTAATCCAAAAACCTGTTGCTTACTTAATTTCCAAAATAAGAGCTAAAAAAACAAAAGAATATTATGAATATATGGGGGGAAAATCTCCTCAAAAAGAGCAAACTTTAGCACAAGCAAAAGCTTTACAGGAAGCTTTGGGAGATAAATACAAAGTAGTAGTTGCTATGAGATACTGGCATCCATTTACAGAAGAAGCTATAAAAGAACTATTTAAAGAAAATGTTGAAAAAATTATTTTACTTCCCCTTTATCCCCAATATAGTAAAACTACTACTGGTTCGTCTTTTAACGAGTTTTTTAGGCAATACAAAAAGCTAAATAAAAACATTCCAGTTATAAAAATAAACGATTTCCATAATTATCCTACATACATAAAAGCCATGGTAGAAAATATAAAAGCTAATCTACATAAAAATTATAAAGATTATTTCTTTTTATTTTCTGCTCATTCCTTACCACAAAAAGTAATTGCAGAAGGAGACCCTTACAAATCCCAAACAGAAAAAACAGTTCAAATGATAATGAAACATTTTCCAAATCAAAACTATAAACTTGCTTATCAAAGTAAAATTGGACCTGTGAAATGGCTAGAACCTATGACTGATGAAGTAATTAAAAAACTAGCTCAAGAAGGAATAAAGAAATTAGTAGTTATTCCTGTATCATTTGTTTCAGAACATTCAGAAACTTTGTATGAAGTTGATTACCAGTATGGAAAATTAGCAAAAGAACTGGGAATAAAAGATTACATAAGAATTCCTACTTTAAAAGACCATCCTATTTTTATCCAAGCGTTAAAGGAATTGGTAGAAAATAATGTAGAATAAGGGGCAAGAAATAGCCCCTTAATATATTAAGTAGTTTCTTCTTCTGGGATTACATTAATTTTGACTTTAGCAGATACTTCAGGATGTAATCTAATAGTAATATTAAATGTTCCCATTGCTCTAATTGGATTTCTAAGCATTATTTTTTTCTTTTCTATTTCAACTCCAGCTTTCTCTTTAATAGCATCTGCAATATCTGCAGAAGAAATAGAACCATACATTTTTCCTGTAGGTCCAACTGGTCTTTTTATATTAATTTCCAATCCATCAATTTTTTGAGCAATTTCTTGAGCTTTTTCTTTTTCTCTTTCAAGCTTTCTCTGTTTTTGTCTTAAAATTTCCTGAACATGTTTCACATAATTTTCAGTAGCAGGATAAGCTAAACCTTTTGGGATTAAATAGTTTCTAGCAAATCCAGGTTTTACATCTATAATATCTCCTAAAGTTCCCCAGCCTTCTACATCTTTAACAAGTATAACCTTCATCTACTTTCAACCTCCTTACATAATTACATATGGTAGAAGTGCTAACTGTCTAGCTTTCTTTATTTCTCTAGCGAGTTTTCTTTGATGTTTTCCACAAGTTCCAGATATTCTTCTTGGAACAATTTTTCCCCTTTCAGAAATAAATTGCTTTAACATTTCTAAATCTTTGTAATTAGGTTCTTTTTTTTCTGCACAAAATTTACAATATTTTTTTCTTTTTTGGAAAAATGGTTTTTGTTGCGGTTGTGCTTGTTGATTATTATCTGCCAATTTTATTACCTCCTTAAGTTTCTTAAACAATTAAAAAGGAACATCTTCATCAGTGTCTAAAACATCATCTATTTCTTCTGGTAAATCTAAAGGAGCTTCTTCATTTGTATTCGAAGCGTTTGTATTTGAAGCAGTTGTAGATTGTAAGTCTCTAGGAATACCACCTATTAAGTTAACTTTATCAGCAACAACTTTTATTTTACTTCTTTTTTCTCCTGATGAAGTCTCCCATCTATCCTGTCTAAGTTGGCCTTCAATAAGTATTTGAGTTCCTTTGTTTAACTGTTTTCCAAGTCTTTCTGCTAAGTTTCCAAATGTCTCAATATCAAAATAATATGTTTCTTCTCTCCAATCATCTCCAACTTTAAACCTTCTATTTACAGCAATAGAAAACGTGGTAACTTGTGTTCCACTAGGCAAAAATCTTATTTCTGGGTCTCTTGTAAGTCTTCCAATTAGAAAAACTTTATTTAACATAAGTTAACCCCCTTTAAACCTCAACAGCCTCTGCTACTTCCTCACTTTCTTTTTTTTGAGGTTTAACTTTAAAGTTTAAAAATCTGATGATATCTTCATTTAATCTTAAGTTTCTTTCTAAAATAATAGGAAGTTCTGCATCTTCTGTTTTGTAATTTACTAAATAGTAGTAAGCAGAGTTAAATTTTTGGATAGGATAAGCTAATTCTCTTCTTCCCCATTCTTCAAAATTATAAATATTTCCATTGTTGCCTGTAATCCAGCCTTTTACTGTTTCAACAAGAGTTTTTCTTTCTTCTTCTGTTAACGTTGGTTTTAAAACAAAAACAAGTTCATAATGACGCATGCACTTACCTCCTTTTGGATGATTTTTTATTAAATCAGCCTTCTGCTAATAGCAGAAAGCAAGGATTATACTATTTTCTTATTACAAAAGTTCATAGCTTTGTCAATACCATATTTTAACACATTAAGTATACAACTTGCACTTTCAGATATAACCTTTTCAGCAAGAAGTTTTTCGTCTTTAGAAAATTCGGATAAAACATAATCAGGAATATCTTCTTTTCTTTTAGGTCTTCCTATTCCAATTTTTAGCCTAGGAAAATTTTCTGTTTTTATATTTTCAATGATAGATTTCATTCCTCTTTGACCTCCACTTGAGCCAGATTTCCTAAGTCTTATTGCTCCAAGTGGAAGGTCTAAGTCATCAACAACTACTAAGATTTCTTCAGGCTTTAAATTGTATTCTTCAAGGAGATTTTTAACGGCTATTCCACTATTATTCATATAAGTTTGGGGTTTTACTATGATAATATCATGGTCAGGACATTCTATTAAGTGAGAAAAACAACATTCTTTTTTCTTTTTAGGGCATTTTAATAAAGAAACCACAATATCGGCAACCATAAAACCGATATTGTGGCGTGTTTTCTCATACTGTTTTCCAGGATTTCCCAGTCCTATTAAAGCTTTTATCATTTATATTTATTTTAAGTATTTTCTTCTGCTTCTTCTTCTGTTGCTTCCGCTTCCACTTCTGGCTCGATAACAACAGCAACAACTTCTTCAGGAGGCGTCATAATTCTTACATCTTCAGGAGGAGTAATATCAGAAACGTGGAGAACATCTCCTACATCTAATTTAGATACATCAACCTCAATTTTTTCAGGTATTTTTCTAGGAACAGTTCTAACAGTAATTGTATGAAGATGTTGCTCTAAAAGTCCTCCTTTTTCAAGACCAATAGGTTTTCCAACAAGCTCTACTGGAACTTCAACATCAAGCTCAACACCAAAAGTAACTTCATATAAATCAGCATGAATAGGAGTATCCCCTAAATAGTTATATTGGATATCCTTCAAAATACAAATTCTTGGTTCTTCCTCACCTTCTATCTGAAGATTTATAAGGAAGTTTCCATGTGGTCTATTTGCTAAATCTTTCCAATAAATATAAGCATGAGCATTTTCATGCCCTTTTCCATAAATTTCAACAGGTATATAGCCTTTTCTTCTATACTGTTTTACTTCACTCTTTTTTCCAGGAACTCTTTTAAGAGCTTTCCATTCTATAGTTTTTATCATTTCGCGCTTAGCCTCCTTCACATTTTCTTTATACAAATAAAGAGCTTACAGAACTTTCTAAGTTTATTCTTCTTATAGCCTCAGCAACAAGTGGAGCTATAGATAAAACTGTTAATTTATCAAATTCTTTTTCTTTCACAGGAATTGTATTTGTAACAATAACTTCCTCTATTTGAGAATTTTTAAGTCTTTCTATAGCAGGCCCAGAAAAAACAGGATGGGTGCAAACAGCTATAACGGATTTAGCTCCTTTGTCTTTAAGCATATCTGCTGCAGAAGTAATTGTTCCTGCAGTATCAATCATATCATCTATTATAATTACATTTTTTCCTTTCACATCTCCAATAACATCTAAGGTTTCAACAACATTTGGTTGAGGTCTTCTTTTATATATTATTGCAAGTCCAGCACCAAGTTTATTTGCAAGAAGTCTTGCTCTTTCAACTCCTCCTGCATCAGGAGAAGCAACAACTAAATCTTCAATTTTTTTATTTTTTAAATAATCAAGAATAACTGGCAAAGCATATAAATTATCAACTGGACAGTCAAAAAATCCTTGAATTTGAGCAGAATGAAGGTCTACTGTTAAAACTCTATTTGCACCTGCTTTTTGTATTACATCTGCCATCAATTTTGCAGATATAGGAACTCTAGGTCTATCTTTTCTATCCTGCCTTGCATAAGCAAAATAAGGAATAACAGCAGTAATTCTATGTGTAGAACTTCTTTTTAAAGCATCTAAGATAAGTAAAAGTTCCATTATATGGTCATTTATTGGAGGGGTTAAGGGTTGGATAACAAAAACATCAGAACCTCTAACATTTTCTTTAATTTGAACTCTAATCTCTCCATCACTAAATCTAGATACAAGAGTATCTACTAATGGAGTATGAAGATACTCTGATACTTCTTTAGCAAACTCTATATTAGCATTACCAGTTATGAGTTTAAGCTCTTTTCCCAAATTATTTCCTCCGATTTTTAGAAGAAGGAGTTTAAATGGCTGGGGAGGCAGGACTCGAACCTGCGACACCCGGTTCCAAAGACCGGTGTTCTGCCAGCTGAACTACTCCCCAACATTTATAGAAATCTGACTTTGTGTAATTGCCAGTTTTTAAGCTTACAAATATTTTCTAAATTTTTATCTACTGTGCCTAAGGCACAAACTGAACTTCCACTTCCTGTAATAAAGGGTTCATACCCTAAAATTTTTAGTGTATTTTCAACTTCCTTTATTACAGGAAATTCTTCTTTGGCTATATTACCTAACGTATTCTCACTAGCACTAATAAGGGACTTAACATCCCTTAACAGGCTATTTATTATATTTAAATCATTAGGATTTGTCAACATATCAAAGCTAACTTTTTTATATATACTAGCAGTTTCCACTTGAATATTTGGATAGATAATTATAAGCTCTTCGCTATACTTTTCATTAGTTTCTTCAATAATTTCTCCTTTTCCTGATATTTTTACTAAACCATTTTTAAAAAATAAAGGAACATCAGCTCCCACATAAGATGCAAGCTTTAAGAGGTCTTTTTCAGAAATTGGATTATCAAAATACTCATTAATATACTTTAGAACTACTGCAGCATTAGAACTTCCCCCACCAAGTCCACCACCAACAGGAATTCTTTTTTGTATAAATATATCAAAATCTGCGTTTAATCCTGTAAAATCCTCGAAGGCTCTAACTGCTTTATAAACTATATTTCCTTCATTTTCAGGAATAAAAGGATTTGAAGTTCTAACCCTTAGTTTTATATAAGGTTTTATTGTAATTGTATCGTAAAGGGAAACTTTATGAACATAAGAAACTATATCATGATATCCATCTGGCCTTTTACCTATTACCCATAAACCTAAATTTACTTTTGCATAAGATTTTAATGTATTCATAAATTTTTAAACCTCTTTAATTTCATTTGGAATATAATATATAAAATCTTCATTTCGAGGTAAATATGGAAAAAGCTATACTAGCTTTAGAAGATGGTCATTTTTTCTATGGAAAAGCATTTTCAGGATTACACCTAAAAGAAGCAGGTGGAGAGGTAATTTTCAATACATCAATGACTGGTTATCAAGAAATTCTTACAGACCCCTCTTACAAAGGTCAAATTGTTGTTATGACCCCTTCTCAAGTTGGTAATTACGGAATAAATGAAGAAGATTTAGAAAGCGAAAAAATTCATGTTAATGCATTTATAGTTAAAGATTTATCTTTAATTTATTCTAGTTGGAGAGGGAAAAAAACTTTAAAGGAGTATCTAGATAGCCAAAATGTTATAGGATTAACAGATATAGATACAAGAGCTTTGGTTAGAGTTCTAAGAGAATATGGAGTAATGAAAGGATATATTGGTATTGGAGATATATCACCTGAAGAAGCTGTTAAAAGGGCCAAGGCTATACCTGATATTTCTCAGTTGTCATTAGTCCCACAGGTTTCATCAAAAAAAGTCTTTCAGTGGACAGAAGGAAGCTGGGAGCTAGGAACAGGATATAAAAAAATACGAGAATTTAAATATAAAGTTGCTGTCATAAATTATGGAGTAAAAAGAAATATATTAAGATTGATGGCTGATAGAGGAATTCATCTAACAATATTTCCCCACGATACAAAATCAGAGGATATAATTGCCTTTAAACCTAATGGTATATTCCTATCAAATGGACCCGGAGATCCTGCTACTTTAGAGTTTCATATAAAACAAATAAAACAGCTTTTAAAAACAGATATACCTATATTTGGAATATGTTTAGGGCATCAACTTCTAACTTGGGCTGTAGGTAGTAAAACTTATAAACTAGAATTTGGTCATCATGGAGGAAATCATCCAGTCAAAAATCTGATAACAGGAAAAATTGAAATAACTGCACAAAACCATAACTATGCAACTGACGATACAAAGTTACCTTCAAATGTTAAAATAACCCACATAAATCTAAATGATAATACTATAGAAGGAATTAGATTAACAGATAGACCTGTTTTTTCTATCCAGTATCACCCTGAAAGCTCTCCAGGTCCTCATGACTCCCATTACATATTTGATGATTTTGTTAGATTAATAGAGGAAACAAAAAATAATGTCTATATCTAAAGATATTCAAAGGGAAAAAGAAAAGTGGGCTTTAGGTTCACTTCTTCTTAACACTTTTTTGACTACTTTAAAATTTGTATTTGCTATTATTACCGGAAGTTTAGCTTTAATGGCTGAAGCTATTCATTCCTTTTCTGATTTGGTTGTTTCTGCCATATCATTGGTTAGTGTAAGAATATCTTCTATAAAAGCTGAAAATTTTCCATATGGTCTTTATAAGATTGAGAATATAGCATCTGTTATTATTGGAATATTTCTATTTTTTACTGCTTATGAGATTTTAAAAGAGGCTTTTTTTTCTAAAGAACCAAGGGAAGTTAAACATATAGAGTATGCAATAGGAGTAATGGTAATAACTTTATTTGCTACATTTATTTACTCTAGGTTTGAAGCAAAGGCTGCAGAAAGGCTTAACTCACCTACTTTAAAAGCAGATGCAGAGCATATTTGGGCAGATGCTTTATCATCTGTAATAGTTTTGATGGGTCTTATTGGAGTTGCAATTGGATATAGTATAGATAAATATGCTGCTGCTGTTGTAGCACTTTTTATCATCCACAGTGGATGGGAAATTTTTTCAAATGGTATAAAAACTCTTCTTGATGTTTCACTAAGTGAAGAAGAAATTAACCAAATTAAGAATATTATTTATGAAAAACCTTCTGTTATTGAAATAAAAAAAATTAGAGGTCGTTCTGCAGGAAGTCATAAGTTTTTGGAACTTGAACTTGTGATGCATAATTATTCTTTAAGGGAAACCCATAAAACTGTCGATGATATAGAAAGGGAAATAAAAGAAAAAATTCCAAATATTGATTCTGTTTTTATACATTATGAACCTGCAAGGCAGGAAGGGCTTAGAGTTGCAATATTAACTGATGAAAATAAAAAATTAAGAGATTTTTCTACAGCAACTAAAATTGAAATTTATGATATATCTAAAGACTATTGTTATGAAAAAACTTTTGAACTTAAAGTTAACCCTAATGAAAAGGAAATTGGAAATGTTTTAACAAAATTAGGTATAGATATAGTTATATCTAAAAACCATCCAGAAGATTTTGAGGCAAGATGGCAGATTGTAAAATCTAGTATAATGGTCTGGGAAACCAATTTAGAAAACATAGAAAATGCATTAAATGAACTTATAATGTCGTGGAAAGAATATAAAGAGAAAGAGGAGACATAAAGTGTTTAATAGAATTTTAGTAGGTATTGATGGTTCTAAAAATTCTTTTGTTGCAAGTGAGTATGGAATATACCTATCAAAATTATTAAAAAGACCTGTTATTGGGGTTCATATAGTAGATGTAAGACTTATAAAAGGAGCTTTTTTTGAAGATATAGTTGGAGCTTTAGGATTTTCCGAATATGATAATATAGCAGAAAAAGTTAAAGAAGCATTAGACCAAAAAGGTAAAGTTTTACTTGATATATTTGCAAAAGAATGTAGGAAAAAGGGCGGAGATTGTTCTATAGCGCAGGTTTTTGGAATTCCTCATAAAGAACTTATAAATTTAGCAGACTCAGAGGATTTAATTATTATAGGGAAACACGGACAACATAAAAACCTAACTGAATTAATATTTGGTACAACTGCAGACTATATTGTTAAGCATTCAAAATGTCCTATTCTGCTAACAGATGAAATCTTTAAACCAATTGAAAATATAGCTATATTTTCTCAAGATGAAAAAGTAGTTAATTTTGGACTAGACTTTGCAAAAGCTTTAGGATTAGAAATTAGGATTAGAAAAGATTACATTAATAAATAGTAAAAAAGAAAATTATTCTGAAGAAAAATTAAATATTAATTATGTTGATGTACCTTTAGATTGTAAAGGTAATATAGAATCTTATATAAAAGAAACACAAATTGATATTCTTATTACAGAAAAAGAAAATTATAAACTACAAACAAAAGTCAACCTGCTTTTAAAATAAAAAAGGGTAATAAAATAAGCTAATTTCTTATATATTTTTACATTCTAGTATTGTATTTATATTGAATATAAATTACTTTAGTAATAACTTTAATTATAAAAAACAAAAATTCAAGAGGTTCTAATCATATGATTAATAAGAAATTATTAATTACCTATATTGTATTAATAATTATAATTAAAACTTTCGCATTACAAATAGAAAAAGTATCAAACAATACTTACGCTACATTTGGGAAAACAGGTCTACCTTCTAAAGAAAATGGAGGATTTATATCTAACACCTATGGAGTATTAACTAATGAAGGTTGGGTCGTTATAGATAGTTTATCCAGCCCAACACTTGCAAAACAGTTCATAAAACAGTTAAAAAGTATAAAAAATGTTCCTGTAAAATACTTAATAATAACACACTACCATTTAGACCACTCTTTTGGTATGTCTGCTTATAAAGGAGCAAAAATAATTGCACACAAAAACTTAAAAAGAGACATTCAAAATTCAAATATAGAAATTTATAAAGAAATGCTAAATAAAACTTTTGATAACTTATTTAAGAATGTTAAATTTTTAAATATAGATATCCCAATAGATAAAAAAATTTCAATAAAAGTAGGAAATTTAACTTTTGAAATTTTTCCTTTACCAAATGCCCATACACATACAGATATTTTAATATACATTCCACAAACAAAGGAACTTTTTGCAGGAGACATTATTTTCTATAATAGAATTCCATTTATTGGAGATAATCATTCAAATAGCAAAAATTGGCTAAAGATTCTTAAACAAATTGAAAAAATGAAAATTTCAAAAATTTATAACGGACATAACAAACCATTAGACAAAAAAGCCATAAAATTTACTTATGAGTACATATACTTTTTAAGAAGTGAGATTTCAAGACTAAAAGATGAAGATCTTTTTTACGATGAAATTAAAGAAAAATTAAGCAGTACTGAATGGAAAAAGTATCCTATGTTTAAAGAATTTCATAACAAAAACATATATAAAATTTTTAATGACCTTGATTTTGAGTTTTAAATTTAACTAAATATTAAATATATTATGATAAAATGTAGTGCCAAAATGGCACTAGTATAATTTAACTTTCAGTTTCTATAGCTTCTTCTAATTTTTTAATTTTTTCTTCTACTTCTTCTAATGTTTTAGCTTTTTCTTCTTCTGATAAAGTTTCACCTTTTGAAACTAAAGTTTTAAGCTTTTCTATTGCTTCTGAAATGGAAGTCTTTACTTTTTCTGTTAATTGAGCATCTTTTAAAGTTTCCTCAATTTCGGAAAGCTTTTTTAAAATTTCCTCTTTTTTGTTTAAAGCAACATAAGTTCCAACTGCACCTATCAAAGAACCAATAACTAAAAGTAAAGCGTTTTTTTTCATAAATCCCTCCTTAGATTTTTTCTTTTAAATATAAGAGTTTTAAGGAATTTTGCAACTTTTTAATAAATTTAATGGCGCGCCCGGCAGGAGTCGAACCTGCAACCTCGTGATCCGTAGTCACGTGCTCTATCCAATTGAGCTACGGGCGCACAGGTAGTTTATGTTAAAGATTTCAATTTTTCTTCTTGTTCTTTTAATGCTAATTGTTCAATAATTTCGTCAAGCTCTCCATCTAAGATTTCATGTATTCTATGAGACGTATATCCTATTCTATGGTCTGTTACTCTGTTTTGCGGAAAGTTATAAGTTCTAATTTTTTCACTTCTATCTCCAGTTCCAACTTGAGATTTTCTTTCTTTTTCTATTTTTTCTCTTTCTATTCTATCGTAATAATCTTTCAGTCTTGCTCTTAAAATTTGCATTGCTTTTGCTCTATTTTGTATTTGAGACCTTTCATCCTGACAGGAAACAACAATTCCTGTTGGTATATGTGTAATTCTAACTGCTGAGTCGGTTGTATTTACATGCTGTCCACCAGCACCAGATGCTCTCATAGTTTCAATTTTCAAATCTTCAGGTTTAATTTCTATATCAACCTCTTCTGCCTCTGGTAGAACTGCTACTGTTGCTGTTGAAGTATGAATTCTTCCTGAACTTTCTGTTTCAGGAACTCTTTGAACCCTATGAACTCCACTTTCATATTTTAGC
>DTZN01000262.1 GCA_012961365.1 Hydrogenothermaceae bacterium | reverse complement strand
TCTGATAGTGGAGGGATAATAATATGGTGACACGCAGCCAAAGCATTAATCATTAATATACCCAACATAGGTGGACTATCGATTATGACGTAGTCATAATCATTTGAAACTTTTTTAAGCGCATGACTAATAACTAAGCCCATCCCCCCTAATGCTGCAACTTGCCTATCCAATGTTGCGATAGCGGTAGATGCAGGTAGAATTGATAATCCATCAAATTCTGTTTTTTGAATATAGGCCCGAGGATTAATGTTAGCCTTTTTTTGTCCAGTATCATGAAATAAATTATAAACGCTCATTTCTATTTCATCAGGGTTCATTTTAAAATAACTGGTTAATGAACCATGTGGATCTAAATCAACAACTAATGTCCTAAAACCCCACGAAGATAGTAAGCCAGCAAGAGAAACGACTGTTGTTGTTTTTCCTACGCCTCCTTTTTGATTTGATACTGTCCATATTTTCATGCTCAACCTACACAATTAATTTAACAATTACAGCGACTTTAGAACAGAGAATTCAATAATCTACAAATCTTATCAAACCCTCAGTCTTTACTGAGATGAATCGACAGAACTTTTAATATTTAACATATCGGCTCTTTGTTGGTCATTCATTCCATATCGAGCAAAAGCCTGTGACATTAATACTAAAACAACCCGCCGGTTTTCAAATCGCCCTTCATTAGTATTGTTATCGGCAATAGGTTGAAATTCTCCATAGCCAATTGCCGATAATCGTTTAGGGGAAATATTATAGGCTTCAAACTCTCTTACAACGGCCGTTGCCCTTGCAGAAGACAAATCCCAATTTGAAGGAAATTCAACGGTATCTATTGGTACGTTATCAGTATGCCCTTCAATATTAATAACATTAGGGATAAGCCTGATAACTTCCGCTATTTTTTTAAGCACAGGAATAGCTTTTCTTGACAGTTCAGCTTCACCACTTAAAAACAATAGCTCACTATTCATTTCCAGCTCAATCCAAAAATCATTTCGTTTAACATTCACTAAATCATTTTCAACATAAGGCTGTAATACGTCTTCAAATTGTTCTGATATTAATTGCAGTTCTCGCCGTTCTTTTAAAATTTCATCACTCAACTGCTGTTTTTTCTGTAGTTCTTCAGTGCTTGGGTTCTCTAAAATAATCGGCTTAATTGTTGTTAATTCTTGCTCAACTTCAATAGGATGTTTGATAACCTGAACTTTATGCCCACCTAGAAAAGCACCTTCCAAGGCATCCGATAATGATTCATATTTTTCATCATTTACCGATGAAATGGAATACATGACTACAAAAAAAGCAAACAGTAAGGTAACAAAATCAGCATAAGAAACTAACCAGCGCTCATGGCTATCACTGTCATCAAATGCACTTCTGTTTCGACGTTTTCGTGCCATTAACAAAGTCTCAACAGTTCAATTACATGATTCATGAAATATAACCCGATAACTTTAGCTCTATATTTCGTGGGTTCTCACCTTCAGCAATAGCAGCAATTCCTTCAAGCATCATTTCCTTAGCTTGTACAAGAGCATAGGCTTCAAGTTTTAGCTTATTTGATACCGGTAAAAAAAATAAATTAGCAAAGCCAACACCATAAATAGTCGCCACAAAAGCCGTCGCGATACCCGCACCTAATAGTGCTGGGTCAGCTAAATTTTGCATAACTTGTATTAACCCTACTACCGCACCAATAATACCAATGGTTGGAGAGTAGCCCCCCATTGCTTCATACACTTTAGCTGCTTGAATTTCATTATGCTCAATCGTATTAAGCTCTACTTCTAAGCAATCTCTAATAACATCCGGCTCATTTCCATCAACCAAAAGCTGCAAACCTTTTTTAGCAAATCCATCTTGCTCTCTGTCAACTACTGATTCTAATCCCAACAACCCCTCTTTTCGAGCCAATGCACTCCAACGCCCCACTTTTTTAATTTGCTGATCAAGCAAATGCTTCCTAGGACTAACAATAAGCCATAAAACTTTAAGACTATGAAAAACAATTTTAGGAGGGAAATGTAAAAAAGTAGCACCTACAGTTCCCCCCAAGACAATAAGTAAAGCAGGGAAATTAACTAATGAAGAGAGTTGCCCACCCTCTATGAAATGTCCAACCAAAATGGCTAGAAAACCTAAAATAATACCTAGAACACTTAACATATCCATTATCTTAATTTATTAAATTCGTTAGCAATTTCATCTAAGCTATAAACCTTATCTGCAAGATTCGCATCAACAATAGCTTTCGGCATACCATAAATAGTACAGCTTGCCTCATTTTGAGCCCATACGGACAAGCCTTTTTGTTTTAGTGAGCTTGCACCCTTTTGTCCGTCAGACCCCATTCCGGTTAACACTACGGTTAAAACATCAGCAGAGTAAACATTAGAAACTGATGCTAGTGTCACATCGGCACATGGACTGTATATTTCATCTCTTTGTTTTTCTGTTATTTTAACTACTTTTTTACCAGACTTTAAAGTCACTTCCATTTGCATCCCCCCAGGCGCTAATAATGCTTCGCCTGGTTTCAGCGGATCACCATTAGCCGCCTCCTTTACATTAATTTCACACAATTGATTTAACCTTTCAGCAAAACTTTTTGTGAAATTATGCGGCATATGCTGAACAATTAAAATAGGGAATAAGCACTGGCCAGAGAGTTGAATTAACACTTTTTGAATGGCAACAGGACCTCCTGTTGAAGCCACAACAACCAATAACTCAAGCTTTTTATTTGCTGATTCAGAAGTTATAGAGGTTCTTAATTGATTAAATTGAGGGCTTTTTATAGCCACCGGCGTAGTTATAAACCCCGTTCTATTTATTTTATTTTTAGTAATAGGCTTTGCTTTAATTCTTTTTGCTTGCAAAGCAACCATGCGAACTCTACGCCGTAAGACTCGCTTAGCAACTTCCCTATTACCATCTATATCATCTAGCTGCTTAGGTA
>DTZN01000261.1 GCA_012961365.1 Hydrogenothermaceae bacterium | reverse complement strand
TATTATTAATCAGAAAAAGTCTTATATGCCTTGCCTCCACTTTGATAAGCTTTCTGAAGAGTTTGAACAACATGAGCTTTCAAAAATCTCTGATAGGAACCATAGTAAAGAAGAATAATATGCATATATTTTTATATTGTAAATTAATAAAAGGGGGTTTTGAATGGCTCAAATTTATGATGTAAGTGATGCTAATTTTGAGGAAATTGTAATAGAAAAATCATATGATAAACCTGTAGTTGTAGATTTTTG
Source organism: Hydrogenothermaceae bacterium (assembly GCA_012961365.1). Lineage (GTDB taxonomy): Bacteria > Aquificota > Aquificia > Aquificales > Hydrogenothermaceae > Hydrogenothermus. The sequence goes on along the minus strand of DTZN01000261.1, from coordinate 3,881 downwards.
GGCTCCTTGGTGTGGTCCTTGTAGAGTTTTAAAACCTTTACTTGAGAAACTTGCTGATGAATATGATTATATACTTGCAAAAATAAACACTGATGAAAATCCTCATATTGCCCAAGAATTTGGAGTGCAAGGAATACCTGATGTAAAGCTATTTAAAGATGGTAAAGTAGTAGATGGATTTGTTGGTGCATATCCGGAACCTAAACTTCGCGAATGGCTTGAAAAACATATGAAATCAAAACTTCAACAGGAATTAGATAGAGCAAAAATGCTTATTTTAGAAGGTAAAAGAGAAAAAGCAGAAGGATTATATAAAGAACTTTTAGAAAAGTATCCTCAAAACAAAGCTTTAGCGATAGAAGTCGCAAAGTTTTTTATAAATGAAGGAAAAATAGATGAAGCTATCAAAATTCTTGATACTATTCCAGAATATCAAAAAGAGTATTATATTCAAGCTCAAGCATTAAAAGAGCTTGCTAAGCTAAAAGATGCATGTGATAATCTACAAGTAGAAAATGAACTTGATGAACTTTATAAAAAGGCATCTTGTTATACTGTAGATGGAAATTATGAAGAAGCTTTAAAACTTTTCTTAGAAATACTTCAAAAAGACAAAAATTATAGAGACGAAATTGGCAGAAAGGCAATGATTACTATATTTAATATACTTGGGGAAAGGGACCCTCTAACGAAAGAATACAGAAAAAAACTTGCAATGGTGCTGTATTGATAAGAGTTTTTATTCTTATCTTTCTCCTTTTTTCATTTTCATCTTTTGCAGATGATTTACAAACTTTAAAAGACTGGATAAAAAAGTATGAAAACTCTCTTTATGTATCTTTTCAACAAATAACAAAAATAAAAGAACTTGAAGAAGAAACAATATTCAATGGTTTTTTATGTAAATACAAAGATTTATTAAAAATTGTTTATGAAAATAAAGAAACAGGAGAAACACAAGAAATTTTAATAAAAAATAACAAAGCTTACATATATTCTCAAGCTGACAATACACTAATTATTACAAAGGTTGATAATTCTTTATTTATATACAAACTGTTTAAGGAAATTTTAGAAAAACCTCAAAATTTAGAAAAAAATTTTTATGTTATAGAAAATGAAAATTCTCTAGAATTCATTCCAAAGGTAAACTCCGATTTTAAAAAATTTAAAATAATTTTTAGCAAAAATAATATAAAAAAAATAAAATCGCAAGACAAAGAAGGAAACGAAATTATATTTAACATAAAAGAAATAAAAAACTGCGATAAGGAACCTTCCCTTAATATAAGGGATAACACAGAAATAATAAAACAATATTGACAATTATAAATTTTAAATTTATCGTAAAGTTTAAAACTTTCTAGAGGTAAAACATGACATCATATGCAAAGGCCATTGTTGGAGGAATTATCTTCTTTACACTTTTTACCTTCGCATCTTTTTTCTTATTACCTCTTAAATATAGTATATCTTTTGCAATTATGGATTTTGCAGTTATTGTCTTTGCAATTTTAATATGGTGGAATGACAAATACTACAATGAACAAATGGGATTAAGAGTTTTTTCTATTTCAGATAAAAAATTCATAAGGGATGTGATTTTTAGGCAAATGAACATGCATGGAGTAAGCAAAATATTAGAAAAAGACAACATTATTGAGTTTTACAAAGGAAAAGAAAAAGCAGGAGAAGTCAGATTTAAATTAGATGAAAATGGAAAACCATTGATTGTAGATGGTAAGTATGTAATTGAATTAGAAGCTCCTGAATATATATTACATAATATAGACCACGAACTTTGGAGTTTAATAGGACATAAACAATAAAATTTATCTTTTTATTAAATCTAAAAATCTCATTACAATATCTTTTATAGTTAGTGAAAAAGGCGAGTTTGTATATAATTTCGTTACTGGTTGACATTCACCTTCTGCTTTTACAACTGAAATATCTAAAGGGATTATTCCTATTATTTTTTGCCTTATTTTATACTGAATTGCAAGTGAAAATTCTTCACTTATTTCATTTGGTTCAACTTTATTTATAATAACAAAGAATTTTTCAAGATTATTTTTATTTAAAAAATCAAGAAATATATAAAAAGATGCATAAGAAGCAGGGTCTGGATTTACAATTACCATGAAATAATCAGAATAAGTTATTAATTCTTTGTTTTGCTTTGATATCCTCGGAGGTGTATCAAACAAAATAAAATCAAAAGGCAAAGATTTTATTTGTTTCATAATTGGATAAAAAATATCATGTAAAAAAAACTCCTCGTATTCCTCTACATATTTTAACCCCTTCAAACCATTAGGAATTATATAAAAGTTCTCATCATCTTTAAAAGGTTGAATAATAACATCTTCTATATCTATTCTATCAAATAAAACTTCTGACAATCCTTTCCTAAAATCAACACATAAAAATGATGCAATACTGTTTTGTGGGTCTGTATCTATAAGCAATGTTTTCCCTTTTTTAGAAAGTTCATATGCTAGATTTAAAGCTACTGTGGACTTCCCAACTCCACCTTTTAAAGATGTGATTGTTATTAGCATTTATCTTATTACCTCTCTTTCTATTTTTAATAAGTCCTGTTTTCTTATAAAACTTTTTATTCCAAAGTAGTAATTTAAAGACAAAAGACTAAATATTTCTGTATAAGAAGTTGTCTTTCTAAGTTCTATTCCTCCTTTTAGAGAATATTTATTTGATAAAAGTTTTTCTCCTCCCAAAAATATATCAAAAGCCAAAGTAGTTTGATTGTATTTTGATGTATTAATTTTCAAAATACCTGTCATTAATTTTAGTTGTATACCTAAATCTCCTCTTTTACTGAAATAAAAACCTTCATATACTGGTGCTAACATAAAGTAAGTTTTAGGAGAAAAATATCCCCCATTACCAAAATAAAATAAATCTTCATCTTTTCTATAGCTCATAAATTGTAAATAAATACCTAGATAATCTTGTGAAAGGATATTTTTACCTAAATAAAATTTTGGTAGAAAAATTAAATCCAATTTTTTATTTTCATTTGTATTTTTTCCTTTTAAAGTTGAATACCTAATAGAAGAAAAGATTAAAGAATCTTTTTTATCAAGAGACCTTTCATAATCTAAAGAGAATCTTGTTTCTAAAACTCTCCCCCATACATTTTTACTGTGTGGATCTTTAGAACCAATATACGATAACAGGCTATTTTTTTCTACATATCTGCCTACTTCTAGATAGAATTTATTTTGATTAAATCTTTTACCTAATCCAAAATTAGCTAAAAGTTCAGGATTTACCGGTGTATTTCCTATTGGTGTAAAAGATATCTCCCCTTTTAATATAAAACTTTTTCTAGATACATATCCAATAAAAGGTTCTAATCCAGAACCGTTTGTATTTGTTTCTCTTATTACTGGATATTGAACCATTCCAAATTCATTATAATTTGGAGCTCCTCTTGAAGTTATGAACGGGTAATATGCCCCATAATAAATATAAGAATATTGATTAAAAAAAAGTTCCCCTTTTACAAAAGGAGTATATACATGGAGTAATGTAGTTCCTTTATCACCACTTTTATACCTAAATTTTCCTCCAAAGGATATATTTGATAAATATTGCTGTTTTTTCATTATCAGCTTTCTCTTAATTAGTTCAATTTTCTTTTTAAATTCAACCTTACTTGTTTTTACAATGTTCTTTTTTTTTAAAGTGAAATCTTTCATTTTTAAATTTGATTTTATAAATGGATTTGGAATTATTGTATCTTGAATTTCTTCTTCTAATTTTAGTTCATATTCTTTATCTTTTTCTGGAGGAAGCTCCATCTTTATTGCCTTTTTCTCAAGGTTTTCTATTATTTTTTCTGCTTTCTTATC
>DTZN01000260.1 GCA_012961365.1 Hydrogenothermaceae bacterium | reverse complement strand
TTTTTCCGAAAGATTTTACTCTTTCTGTTTTTTTCTAGCATACTATTTTCTAGGCTTTCCTAAGTTTCAGTCGTTTCAGTCTTTTCTTAACGTTTGCTTCTATTACGTAGTAATCAATCAGTGAGGAGAAAGCATTCATCAACAGAATGGCTAGCATCATACCCTCTGGATAAGCTGGGTTTACCACTCTTAGTAATACGGCAAAGAAACCGATAAGAAAACCATAAATCCATTTCCCACGGTTGGTTTGAGCTGCGGATACTGGATCGGTTGCCATAAATACCATTCCGAAGGCAAATCCACCCATTACGAAGTGATAATGAGGTGGTAAATCCATATATGGATTGCTACCTACCATATTAAATATCCATCCCATAACATATCCACCGATTAAGATAGAGAGCATTATTCGCCAGCTTGCCATTCTTGTAAAGAGCAAAATGACAGCCCCTATCAATATCATTAAGGCAGAAGTTTCACCTACCGAGCCAGGCATTATTCCGATAAACATATCATAGAATGAGGGTATATCAGCACTTAGGTTATCTCCTGTATATGTTAAGGCAGTTCCTAATGGGGTTGCTTGAGTTACACCATCAGCAGCGATCCATACTTTGTCTCCTGACATATAAGATGGATACGCAAAGAAAAGGAATGCTCTTGATAATAAGGCTGGATTGAAGACATTCATTCCAGTACCTCCAAATACTTCTTTTCCAAAAATCACAGCAAAAGCGACGGATACAGCAAGCATCCACAAAGGCAAGTCTGGTGGTACGATCAAAGGGATCAAGAATCCAGAAACCAAATACCCTTCGTTCACCTCGTGTCCACGGCTTTGTGCGAAAGCAAATTCGATACCTAAGCCTACTACATAAGAAACTACGAGTAAAGGGATAAATTTAAAGGCCCCATATCCCATTTGTGTCCAGAAAGTAGCTTCTTTGCCTAAGGCAGAATAATGTTGAAAACCAATGTTCCACATTCCGAAAAACATCGCAGGAATAGCCGCTACCACTACCAATATCATTACCCGCTTCAAGTCTATCGAATCTCGAATATGACTCCCTGTCTTTGCTACCGTATTTGGGACGAAAAGAAAAGTTTCAAAGGCATCAAAGGTTGATTCCAGCTTTTCTAGTTTTCCCCCCTTGGAGAAATGGGGTTTTATTTTATCTACTAAATCTCTTAATTTATTCATAATCTTAATGCTTTAATGCGATAATGCTTTAATGCGAAAATTTTATTATCTTTTTGTTGATAGAAGAAGCTTCTATTCCATTTCTGTTCTCATATAATTCAATCCATCACGAACGATTTTTTGGATTTCATTTTTAGAAGAATCTACAAATTCGCAAAGGGCAAAATCCGCCTCATCTATTTCGTAAACACCCAAATTTTCCATCATGTCTATATCTTTGATTATCATTGCTTTGAGCAATTGCATCGGGTATATATCCATCGGAAAGACTCTTTCAAATTCTCCAGTGATCACAAAGGGTCTATCTCCACCATTAATATTAGTATCAAGTGCAAATTTTCTTTTTGGGAATAACCATGAAAAATATGCTTTGGAGAAAGAGAATTTTTGTAAACGGGGCATTGCCCAGCCTAAAAATTCATAATAATTACCTTCAGGGATAATT
>DTZN01000259.1 GCA_012961365.1 Hydrogenothermaceae bacterium | reverse complement strand
TCCTCTTAAAGACACACTTTCTCTTAATCTATCTAGTAAATGCAAGTGTTCTTTCCATAAAGAGTCTAAAACTTGTAATGTTATATATCTTTCAAATTCCCTTATTACTTCTTCTCCTGCTTTTTCTTCTTTCTGCTTATAAAACTCTTCTAGTTGCTTAAATATATGTTCTTCTAACTCTTTTCTATCCCATTCCTTAGTTTCATCTATATTAATATCAACTCCTAGCCATTCTTTAAACGAAGCTTTTAATTCTTTTAAGTCCCATTTCTCCTGATACTCTTCTGCTGGTGCATACTTATCTATAAATGTAAGAGCTACATCATATAACCACTGCTTAAGTTCCTCTTTTAGATTAATTCCTTCTAATATATCTCGTCTAAGAGAATATATTACCTGCCTTTGTTTGTTCATTACATCATCAAACTCAAGCAATCTTTTTCTAATCTGGAAGTTTTGACCTTCTACTCTTTTCTGGGCATTTTCAATTGCCTTTGATACCATTGTGCTTTCAATTGGTTCTCCCTCAGGAATTTTAAGTTTGTCCATTAAGGCTTTTAGTCTATCTCCTCCAAACAGTCTTAATAAATCATCTTCTAAAGATAAATAAAATCTTGAGCTTCCCGGGTCTCCTTGTCTTCCTGCTCTACCTCTAAGCTGGTTATCTATTCTTCTACTTTCATGTCTTTCTGTCCCTATTACTGCAAGCCCTCCTAAACTTATAACTTTTTCTTTTTCTTCGGCTGTTATTTTTTGAGCTTCTTTTAGGGCCTGTTTGTATTCTTCTTCTGTTGCTTCTTCTGGTGTTTTTCCTTTTTTACGGAGAATTTCTTTTGCTAAAAACTCAGGGTTTCCTCCAAGTAATATATCAGTTCCTCTACCTGCCATATTTGTTGCAATAGTTACTGCTCCAACTCTACCGGCTTGGGCAATAATTTCTGCTTCTTTTTCGTGATGCTTTGCATTTAAAACATTATGGGGAATTCCTTTTTTCTTTAAAAGATTTGATAGATATTCGGAAGTTTCTATAGAAACTGTTCCAACTAATACAGGTCTTCCTTGTTTATGAAGCTCTTCTATTTCTTCTACAACTTTTTCAAATTTTTCTTTTTTAGTTTTATATATCATATCTGGATGGTCTTTTCTTTGAACTGGTTTGTTTGTAGGAATTACAACAACATCAAGTCCATAAATTTCTTTAAATTCTTCTGCTTCTGTTTCTGCTGTTCCTGTCATTCCTGCAAGTTTTTCATACATTCTAAAGTAGTTTTGGAAAGTGATAGATGCTAATGTTTGGTTTTCTGCTTCAATCTTAACTCCTTCTTTTGCCTCTATAGCCTGATGAAGACCATCTGACCATCTTCTTCCTGGCATAAGTCTTCCTGTAAACTCATCAACAATAATTACTTCTCCATCTTTTACAACATAATCAACATCTCTATGAAATAAATGATTAGCTCTTAAGGACTGATTTATTGCATGTAAAATATCTATATTTTTAGGGTCAAATAAGTTTTCCAAATTAAAGTATTTTTCTGCCTTTTCTATACCCTTTTCAGTTAAAACTGCAGTTTTGTTTTTTTCATCAATTGTAAAATCTTCATCTTTTATTAATGTTTTTACAAAAGCATCTGCTTGGTAATAAATACTTACATCTTCTTCTGCAAGTCCTGAAATAATTAAAGGAGTTCTTGCTTCATCAATCAAAATTGAATCCACTTCATCAACTATTGCAAAATGATGTCCTTTTACTTGGACTATTTGGTCTTTTGAAAAAACCATATTATCTCTAAGATAATCAAATCCAAACTCATTATTTGTTCCATATGTTATGTCTGCTTCGTAAGCCTGTCTTCTTTCTGCATTTTTTGCCACTGTAAAGAAGTTTTTACGAGCTTCTATGTTGAATTTATCCTGTGGAAGAATCTCTTCTTTAAAGCCTTGAGGCCATACTCTTAAATCTTTTTTTATTGCTTCTTCAAATTTTTCTTCATCTACCCAGTCTATTAAAAACGACACTTGGTTGGTATTTATAGCTCCAACAGTTAAACCTAAAAACTTATATATACTTCCCATTTGAACTGCATCTCTTTTTGCAAGATAATCATTTACAGTAACTAGGTGAACACCTTTTCCTGTTAGAGCATTTAGATAAATTGCTATTGACGCAACCAAAGTTTTTCCTTCTCCTGTTTTCATTTCTGCAATTTTTCCTTGGTGTAAAACCATTGCTCCAATTAGTTGAACATCAAAGGGACGAAGACCAAGGGTTCTTTTTGCTGCTTCTCTAACTAATGCAAAGGCCTCTGGTAGAATATCAACCATTTCCCCTTGGGTAATAGCTTCTGATAGATGTTTATCTGATTGAACTTTTTCCTTTAGTTCTAGGCTTTTTTGTCTAATTTCTTCATTTGTTAATTTATCAAATCCATCTTCTAATGCATTTATTTTTTCTACCCAAGGCTTTAGTTTTTTTATTTCTCTTTCATTTTTTGTTCCAAATATTTTTTTTACTAAAAATCCAATCATAAGGATATTTATCCTCCCTAAAAACTACTAATTAATCCTTTATTATAATTTAAATTTTATCGTTGAGGTGAGAAATTAAACATAAAAAAGGCATTAAAAACTTTAAACTAGGAGAAAATTAAAGCAAAAAATATGAATAATATTTAATAAAATTAATACTTCCTTTACTCAAAGTATAAATTATATAATAAGTACTACTTTATAAAATGACTATAGGCAGGTAAAAATTTGAAATTTAGTGTAATTAGCTTAGGTTGCCCGAAAAATTTAGTTGATACTGAACATATACTTGGAAAATTAAATGCTTGTAATGCAAAGTTTGTTTCTAATTTAGAAGATGCAGATATTATTTTAATTAATACTTGTGGTTTTATAGAACCAGCTAAAGAAGAATCAATAAATACAATTTTAGAAGCTGTAAATCTTAAAGAAGAACATAAAAATAAAAAGATAGTTGTTACTGGTTGTCTGGTAGAAAGGTATAAAAATGAACTAGAAAAAGAAATTCCGGAAGTTGACTATTTTATAGATTTAAAACAAGAATTGAAAATACCAGAAAAAGTTGGTTTAAAGATTGTTAATAATACCGGTAATACATTTAGAGTTTTAACTACCCCAAAACATACTGCATATTTAAAAATTTCTGAAGGTTGTGACCATACTTGTTCTTTTTGCGCTATACCAAATATAAGAGGAAAACATAGAAGTAAACCAATAGAAACTTTAGTAGAAGAAGCTAAAATTTTAGCAGAACAAGGTGTTAAAGAATTAAATATAGTTTCACAAGATACAAGCTCTTACGGAATAGATATATATGGTAAGCCTTCCTTATGGAAATTAATTGACCAACTTGAAAAAATAGAAGGTATAAAATGGATAAGGTTATATTATCTTTATCCAACAACTGTAAATGAAGATTTTATAAAACAAATAGCAAATAGAGATAAGGTTTTAAATTATATAGAAATGCCTATTCAACATGTAAATGACAAAATTTTAAAAGATATGATGAGAGGATATAGAAAAAAGAAAATTGAGCAAATTCTAGAATGGAAAGAAAAATATGTTCCAAATATGGCTATTAGAACTTCTGTTATTGTTGGTTATCCTGCTGAAACAGAAAAAGAGTTTAACGAACTTGTAGATTTTATACAAAATGCGAAATTTGATTGGCTTGGTGTTTTTGAGTATTCCCATGAAGAAGGAACCATTGCTTTTGATAAGTGGAAAGATATAGTGCCAAAAGAAGAAAAAATAAGAAGAAAAAATGAAATAACGAAAATACAAGAAAAAATAACAGAAGAAAAAAACAAACAACTAATAGGTAAAGAACTAGAAATTTTAGTTGATGGATATTCTGAAGAATGGGATACTTTACCTGTTGGTAGAACTTATAAAAGTGCTTATGAAATAGATGGGATTACATACGTAGAAACAACAGAACCTATAAAGGCAGGAGATTTTATAAGAGTAAAAATTAAAGATGTAATTGATATTGTAGATACTGTTGGAAAAACTTTGTAATCTTAGTATTGGTGCTATATTTATAGCTTTAATAAAAAACTTCAAAAGGAGAAAAATTGGCAAGGAGATTAAAAGATATAAGACCAATAGAGCTAAAAAATCAAAAGCTATATGTATTAAATCAATTAAAACTTCCAAAAGAGGAAGAATGGATAGAGCTATCTACTTATGAAGATGTTGCAAAAGCTATAAAAGATATGGTTATAAGAGGAGCTCCTTTGATTGGTATTGTTGGGGCTTATGGTTTTGCTATTGGGGTAAAAAATTTAATAAATGATGGAAAACCTTTAGATGAAGCTAAAAATATTTTAGAAACACTAAAAAATACAAGACCAACTGCTATTAATTTATTTTGGGCCTTAGATAGAATATGGAAGAAATTTGAAAAATGGAAAACTCAAAAAACAAAAAAAGAGTTAATAAAAGCTTTATTTAAAGAAGCAAATAGAATAGATTTAGAAGATTACCATGCAAATAAATCTATAGGTGGATATGGACAAGTTTTAATTCCTAAAAAAGCCAATATATTAACCCACTGTAATACAGGAGCCTTAGCTACATCTGGTTGGGGAACAGCTCTTGGAGTTATTCGTAGTGCTTTTGAAGATGGAAAAGATATAACGGTATTTGTTGATGAAACCCGTCCATATTTGCAAGGAGCAAGATTAACTGCATGGGAATTAGAACAAGAAGGGATACCTTACTATTTAATTACAGATAACAGTGCAGGATTTTTAATATCAAAAGGAATTATAGATGTAATCATTGTTGGCGCAGATAGAATTACTGCAAATGGAGATGTAGCAAACAAAATAGGAACCTATACATTGTCAGTTTTAGCCAAAACTCATAATATTCCTTTTTATGTTGCAGCTCCAACTTCAACTTTTGATTTAGAAACACAATCAGGAACAGATATTCCAATAGAGCAAAGAAGCGAAAATGAAATAAAAACTTGTGGAGGTTGCCAAATAGCTCCTAAAAACACAAAAGCATTGAACTATAGCTTTGATATTACTCCAGCAGAAAATATTACTGCTATAATAACCGAAAAAGGTTTAATAAGTGAAATTAATAAAGAAAATATACAAAAATTTTTAAAATACAGGGGATTATGAAATGAAAGTAGTTGCAATTGGTGGAGGAACTGGGTTATCTTCTTTACTTAGAGGTATAAAAAACCTTGTCCCAGATAAAATTTCAGACCTTTCTGCTATTGTTACAGTTTCAGATAATGGAGGAAGTTCTGGAAAATTAAGAGAGGAACTGCGTATACCTGCCCCGGGGGATATTAGGAACTGCATCGCAGCTCTTGCAGAAGATGAAGATATTCTAACTCAGGTATTTCAATACAGATTTAAAAAAGGAGAAGGATTAAAAGGACACTCTTTTGGAAATTTATTTTTAACAGTTTTAACCCAAATAACAGGAAGTTTTCTTGAAGCTATTGAAACAACTTCAGATATATTAAAAATAAAAGGAAAAATAATACCTTCTACAGAAGAAGAAGTAGATTTAATGGCTCGTTTTACAGATGGAAAAATAATAAAAGGAGAAACTCAAATTACAGAATATGGTAAAAAATTAGTTGCAAAAATTGAAAAAATATGGCTAGAGCCAGAGTTTCCCAAAGCTCCAGAAGATGCCATAGAAAAAATAGAAAATGCAGATTTAATAATCCTAGGTCCCGGTAGTTTATTTACCAGTGTTATCCCAAATTTATTAATTCCAGAAATTAGAAATGCTACTGTAGCATCAAAAGCAAAAAAATTATATATTTCAAATGTAATGACCCAATTTGGAGAAACAGACAATTTTAAAGTTTCAGACCATATAAATGCTATACATAAAGCAGTAGGAATGGAATTTATAAATATGGTAATAGCAAATACTAGAATTCCATCAAAAAATACTATAGAAAAATATAAAAAAGAAAATGCAGAACCGGTTCTTTTAGATGAGGAAAATATAAATAAAATGGGGATAAAAATTTTTGCAGAACAACTATTAGAAGAAGGAAAATTTGCAAGACACAATCCTTATAAACTTACAAAGCTTATAGAGAATATTATTGATATGGTGCAAGAAGAAGTTCATGTATAGATATTTAACAGAATTTAACACTAATAACCTTCCCTTTGAAAAGATAGACACAATTATTGTTGGGGCTGGTTTGTCTGGCTTAACTGTTGCTAAATATCTGGTTAAACTTGGTATAAAACCTCTTATAATTACAAAAAAAGAAATTGGAATTTCTAACTCTTTTTTAGCTCAAGGCGGTATTGCTACAGCAATAGGAAAAGATGATAGTCCAGAACTTCACTTTTTAGATACTGTAAAAGCAGGAAAAGGCATATGTATAGAAAATAATGTTATTTCTATGGTAGAAACAGGTTTAGAAGAAGTAATAAATCTAATAAATGAAGGTCTAGAGTTTGATAAAGACTGTAAAGGAAATCTTAAATTAACAAAAGAAGGAGCCCATAGTAGAAGTAGAATTTTGCATATAAAAGATAAAACTGGATACTATATGACAAAATTTTTATTTAATCAGATAAAAAATAAAATTTATTTGATAACCGGCTATTTTATTGATGAAATCCTAACAGATGAAAATCGTTTTATAGGAGTTGTTATTTGCAATAAATCATTAAGAAAAGTTATTTACGCTAAATCCCTAGTTTTAGCATCAGGAGGATACAGCCCTATATATTTAAGAAATACATCTGCTTATAAAATTGGTGGAGATATAATTGGTAATGCATTTAGAGCAGGTATTTATCTAAAGGATATGGAATTTATCCAGTTTCACCCAACGGCACTTTATATAGAAAACCAGCCAGCATATTTATTAACTGAGGCATTAAGAGGTGAAGGGGCAGTTTTAGTTGACGAAAAAGGAAAAAGATTTATTGATGAATTAAAACCAAGAGATGAAGTTGCTAAAGCCATATATAAAAAATATTTAAATGGAGAAAAGGTTTATTTAGATTTATCTCCTATTGTTAAAAAAGGGATTTCTATAAAAGAAAGATATCCTACTGTTTACAAGCTTTTAAAAACATATGGTCTTGAAAATCAAATTAACAAAGTTCCAGTTAGCCCTGCTGCACATTTTTCTATGGGAGGTATTGAAGCAACAAGTTATGGGAGAACTTCTGTTGATGGTATATTTGCTGTTGGAGAAGT
>DTZN01000258.1 GCA_012961365.1 Hydrogenothermaceae bacterium | reverse complement strand
GTTTATCGTAGAGAATTTAAGTATCTCCTTTGGATCTATATGGTATATCTTGTATATAAAATCCATCTCCTTAAGTATAGATGGAGAGTTGGCCATAAAATTGTCAGTTCCCAACCCAACAAGTACATTGTTATCCAGTAGGTTCTTAATATCAGGTAGCCCCACGTTGAAGGAGGGGGTAGAGGAGAGCCTCTATGGTCATAGCGAGACTTCGTACCTACACATCAAAACTTCTAACCCCGGTTGCAGAGAGACTAGGTATTTCAAGCTCCAAGATAGAAGAAGTTTTGCTTGCTTCGAAGCTTGCCGCTAAAACAGATAATGTGCTGCTACAGAAGCAGAACTCAAAGAGAAAAAAGACAGAGTAGACGATGCAGTTCATGCTACAAAAGCTGCAGTAGAAGAGGGAATTGTAGCTGGTGGTGGAGTAGCATTACTAAGAGCTGCACAAGCACTTTGCGATGTTAAAGCAGAAAACTCCGATAAACAGTGGGGAATTGATATAGTAAGAAAAGCTTGCGAAGTTCCATTAAAACAAATTGCAGACAATGCAGGGTTTGAAGGTTCTGTTGTAATAGAAAAAGTTAAAGCTAATGATGATACAAACTTTGGATTTGATGCAGCTACAGGTGAATATGTAAACATGATAGAAGCTGGTATTATAGACCCAACTAAAGTTGAAAGAACAGCTTTACAAAATGCTGCATCTGTAGCTGGAACAATGCTTACAGCAGAAGCACTTGTAGCAGAAATTCCTGAAAAAGAAGAAAAACCTGCTACACCAGGAATGGATGATATGGGAGGAATGGGCTTCTAAAGAAGTTATAGTTCTTTCTTATAAATTCGTAAGCCCCGGCTTTTTAGCTGGGGCTTTTTTATTTTTAAGCAGTTTTTTATTCTCTAATTAAAATATATAATGTAATAAAAATATAATTTATAGAGGGAAATAAATGGAATTTGATGTAGTTATAGGTCTAGAAACCCATGTTCAAATGTCAACAAATACAAAATGTTTTTGTTCCTGTAAGGTAGAATTTGGGGCAAAACCTAATACTAATGTTTGTCCTGTATGTTTAGCACTTCCAGGAAGTTTACCTGTATTAAATGAAAAAGCATTAGAATATGCAATAAAAGCATCTTTAGCATTAAATTGCACAGTTCACGAGCTTTCAGTATTTGCAAGGAAAAATTACTTTTATCCAGACTTACCAAAAGGTTATCAAATTTCCCAATACGATAAACCCCTTGCTACAGACGGTTATATAGATATAAAAATAGATGGAAAATCAGAAAGAATAAGAATACATAGATTGCATATGGAAGAAGATGCAGGAAAAACAATTCATGAAGGTAAATATTCATATGTAGATTTAAACAGAGCAGGAACTCCATTAATGGAAATTGTTACAGAGCCAGATATAACTTCTGCTGTAGGGGCAAGACTGTATTTAGAAAAACTAAGAAACATAATGAGATATATAGGTGTTTCTGATGCTGATATGGAAAAAGGACAATTAAGATGCGATGTCAATATATCCTTAAAACCAAAAGGAAGTAATAAACTTGGAACAAAAGTTGAAATTAAAAATATAAACTCATTTAGATTTGTTCAAAAAGCTATAGAGTATGAAATAGAAAGACAAGCCAAAATTTTAAGAAAAGGTGGAGAAATAGTTCAAGAAACAAGGCTCTTTGACCCATCCTCAGGGAAAACTTATACAATGAGAACAAAAGAAGAGGCTCATGATTATAGATACTTTCCAGACCCAGACCTTATTCCTGTAAGATTAACAAAAGAGCAAATAAATAAAATAAAACAAACTCTTCCAGAGCTACCTGATGAAAAAGCAAAAAGATATGTAAAAGATTATAAATTAACAGAATACGATGCAGATGTATTAGTGGCAGATAAAGATAGAGCATTGTTCTTTGAAGAGGCAGTTAAAAAGCATGTTAAATCTCCAAAAACTATTGCAAACTGGATAATAAATGAATTACTTGGAAGATTAAATGAAAAATCTTTAGACATTACAGAAAGTCCCGTAAAACCAAATCATATAGCAGAACTTGTAAAACTTATAGATGAAGGAACCATTTCTACAAAAATAGCAAAAGAAGTATTTGATGAGGTATTTAAAACCCAAAAATCTCCTGCACAGATTGTTGAAGAAAAAGGTTTAAAACAGGTTTCAGATGAAGGAGAAATTAGAAAAATAATCGAAGAAGTTTTAGCAAATCACCCAGCAGAAGTTGAAAAATATAAAGCAGGCAATCAAAAACTTATGGGATTTTTTGTTGGTCAAGTAATGAAAGCAACAAAAGGAAAGGCAAATCCAAAATTAGTGAATAAAATCCTTACAGAGCTTCTAAATGGATAAAAAAAAGGTAATTCCGTTTGATAGCTTTACAGCAAGATACGAAGAATGGTTTATAAAATATAAATTTGCCTACTGGTCTGAACTAGAGGCAGTAGGCAGTCTTATCCCTTCTGGAATAGGTTTAGAAGTTGGTGTAGGTAGTGGAAGATTTGCAAAACCTTTAGGAATAGAATACGGTATAGACCCATCTATAAAAATGTTAAAGATCTCTAAAAAACTGGGTTTAAAGGTTGTAAAAGCTATTGGCGAAAATCTTCCATTTAAAAATAAAACTTTCGATTTTGTCTTAATGATAACTTCAATATGTTTTTTAAATGATTTAAGAAGAACAATTTCTGAAGTAAAAAGGGTTTTAAAAGATAAAGGTTTTATTATTGTTGGGTTTATAGATAAAAATTCTCCTATAGGAAGGTATTATCTAGAAAATAAGGAAAAATCTCCTTTTTATAAGGTGGCAAATTTTTATTCCACTGATGAACTCATTACTACATTAAAGGAATTAAATTTCAGTAATTTCTCTTTTAAACAGACAATATTCAAACCTTACTGGGAATTAAAATCTGTAGATAAAATCGAAAATGGATATGGTAAAGGCTCTTTTGTAGTTATTAAAGCTCAAAATTTGATTTAATAATCTATGATAAAAAATATACAATTTGGACTTTTTAGGCTTATAATATTTGTACAAATGAAATTGAGATTTAATCTCAAAAGAGGTTGAAAAAATGAGATTAGCAGAAGTCAGACAAAACAAAGTAGTAAAAATAGATAAACTTTTAAATAAAAATAATGTTTTTGTAAAAAGAATAGAAGCTATGGGATTGAAAAAAGGAGAAAGGGTTAAAGTAGAAAAAAAGTTAGGTAGGAATTTAATTTTATCTCTAGAGGGTAGAAAGTTAGCTATTGATGAAAAACTTGCAAAGGAAATAGAGGTAAAAGAATGAAAGAAATAAAAATTGCATTTATAGGAAATCCTAATGTAGGAAAAACTACTTTACTTAATACTATTGCAGGGACTAATTTAAAAGTAGGAAACTGGGCAGGGGTAACTGTAGAAAAAAAAGAAGCGTTTGTTAAATATAAAAATTATTTACTTCACTTTATTGACCTTCCTGGTATATACACTTTGGAGCCTTTATCTGAAGCTGAAGAGGTTGCAGTTAATTTTTTAGAGAATGAAGATGTAGATGTAATTTTAGATGTAATAGATGCTCAAAATTTTGAAAAAAATATGTTCTTAGCTACTCAACTTCTTGAATTTGAAAAACCAACAGTTTTTGCAATAAAT
>DTZN01000257.1 GCA_012961365.1 Hydrogenothermaceae bacterium | reverse complement strand
TTATCTCTTTGAGTTTTTTATCAACATTGAGAACGATCTTTCCTCCTTCTCTTTGTATGTGATACACATATCCTTCAAAGATTGTCACTTCATTGTCAAAAGTGTCTTTACCCCTGATAGTGATCCGTCCTCTTACAAGTCCGTCCTCAAAATATTTATCCTGTACATCATTGAGGTTTTCTGTCTTGTATTTAAAGCTGAACACATTGGTCACTTGAGCGGGGTTGAGTGCATAGGTCTGCCAATCAATAGGCAGTAAGTGCGTTCCGTCTGCATTAAAACCCATAGTATCATTGGTCTGCATCTCCATACACTGCACCTGCCGTCTACACTCTTGGTTACACTTCTTTTGAGCTTCCTCTTGATTGTCTTTTGCCAATCCTCCAAACTCTGCAATACCCATGCCCGGTAAAGGACAATAGTAGCTGTTGTTCACTTTTCTTGTAATATAGCACTTGATCTTACCATCGACAACCAACTTGTCTCTCATCTCTTTATAGAGCTCTTTTTGAAAAGCCAATGCACTCCGTGTATCACTATCCTCTTCAAAGTTTTCAATAATCGCATCTTTAGTGAAGGTTTCAGGATTGAGATTATCTATCTTATCACCGTTCTTGTCCTTGAACTTGCTTGCTGATTTCTTTCTGAAATCCTCTGCAAAGTTGTTGGCTTTACCCAAGTGCTCATCGGTTCGGTCTTTAAAGAGCTTCTCCATAGAGAGTGCGTTGGTCCAATTCACATCAGAACTAACCTCAGTACGCCCAAAGCCTGACATGCTCGTAGTGTCTATATTCACCTCTTGCACATCGTTTATATTCACTTCGCCCTCATCTCTACTTATACTCGTTCTTGTTATGGTTGAATCATTGATACTCTCAGGGGGTCTTGTGCCAAAAGAGTTCTCTGCAGTTTCGGGGAACATATTTTGAGATGTGACACTCTTACAATACAAGGCTGATAATCCTAAAATAAAGATGGCTGCTATACGCTTCATCTTAACTCCTTTGGTAAAATGTTGTTCTCGTCAAGCAGAGAGAAGAAGTACTCCAAAGAGATATCTCCTCTTGCAATACTCACAATAGAACACTTTGACGGGTGTGCAGATGCAGGACACTTTGCAAGTGCGATTGCCGGCACGGATATTATGTCAAATCTCTCAAAAACCTCTGGTGACAAACGGATATCAATAAGGTCAATCTCCTCATCGTATTCATTAAGCCCTTTTAAATGCTTTCTAACACCCAAAATATAAGCTTTTAGTGAATGGTTGATACCTATCATAGACTGAGTGCTTTTAAGGCTTATTTCGTGTTCTCTGTTGAATTTCGCAACCTCAACCAAATGGTTGGAGAAGCTGATCTTCGGCACGGAGTTGGAGAAAAAGTACAGGATAGCGTATCTTGGCTCTTTGTCTGCACCTGCTTTTTTGATACTCTCTTTGAGATAATTGTATTTGCCTGGCAAAAGAGCTTCTGCACTGCTTTGGTTAAACTGCATATACGGAAGCATACTCTCCTCGATACTCTTTGCATTTGAAAAAGTGATCACCAGGACAATTAAAAGTTGAAGCCTCATTATTGATTCCTCTTTCCGCACTTGTATGCAAACATGGAGTAGTCCCGTCTTTGCCAAATCATCAATACTGTGTTGTCACCTGTAGAAGCATCATTCTTCAAAAAGGTGGAGTTGGGTGGAGTAACACCCATCTCTTTCACGGCTCCAACTCTCGGTCTGACTATCTGGGCACTATATTGTGACATTATCATGGCAACAGGTCCCGTTTTAGGCTTGCACCATCTGTCATCACTGTAGTTGTTCACAACGCTTCTGACTGTCTGCTTGAGAGTAGGAGATACAGATGAGATAAGATGAAGGTTTCCCATAGAGATATTATAGGCATTTGCCAACGGATCACTATTGTTGCTAAAGTCACCGATAGGCAAAAGCCCCTTGCAACCGTTCACATAAAAGAAGGTGTCCATAGTATCTTTCGGTACCTTTCCATTGTCACCGCTTCTTTGGCTCTTAGGCACAAGTCCGTTATATGACTCTGCTGAGAGGCATGAAGCAATAGAATTGATAAGTCCCTGCTCTGTTAGCATAGAGGCAACCATAGGCATCATCTTGAGTCTGTAGAGGTCAATATTGGCAGAGGGGTCAAGCTCACTCATATAGATTATCCCTGTAGATCCCTGCTCAAAACAGAATGCCCCTTTTAATTGGTCTTTGAATATCATGGAGAAAAGAGGGAATTGGATAATGTGGTTGTAGAGCCAACCTTTCGTACCTGCGTCATCTTCACGGCTTCTGCCTGTCTCCAATATCTGCTTTGTCTTATCCCCAACATCAAGATCTATCTGAAGGAACTCAAATCTGTATTTCTCTCTTGTTATCTCTGCTATATAGGCGGGCTCGGTCATATAAGCGTCAAATCCTATCAGTCCGTCTTGCAGGCTGTTTACACTACAGTCTGTTCTTATATGGCCATCAACTGCAAACTCGTTCCAAAATCTACTGTACTCAATATCCGTAAGCATACCGCCTGGCACAAAAGCTGACATCTTGCTGTGCGTTAAAGAGTTCCCTGTTTCTGCATACACAAGGGAACATAGAGCCAGAAGCGTTAAAGCGATTTTTCTCATTTTCTATCCCTTATCTCTTTTGCGATCCTTTTCATATCGAGATGTATCTTTGTGATCTTGTCCTCGAACATAATAAGTTTGGCAGGGAGCTTTTTGATGCCAAATCGCTTTATATAGCCTCTTCCCATAGGAAAAACCAAATTACTTCCAAGATAGTCCACTTTGCGAATATCCTCGTTAGCTACGAGATAATCGCACTTGCCGAACTCCTTGACAACCTCTACTGCAAACTCTCTGTCGTTGCCGTCTATGAAGCACATATTGAGTGTAACACCTTCAGGGATAGCACTTGCAATCCTCTCGCCCTTTCTGTAGAGTATCTCTCCTGGATTGTTTGGGTCTGGCACATCATAGGTCGCAACCACATAGTCCACATAGGTTCTTTTTGAATCACTGTTGCTTGCAGGGAGTCTTACTGTTGAGGTAAAAGCGTTATCTATTGACTGAAGATATTTTTTTTTGAGTTCTTCTTTGTCAAGCTTCTCTACCCCCTCAAGTATCAGCTCCTTGATACTCTTCTCTTGTATGTCGTATGTCTTCCCCTGTATGCCAAGATCCGTTACGGCAAACATCACAACAGGCAACAAAAGAGGCAGAAGGGATTTTCTTATCATTTGCTTCCCTTCTTCTTGTCGGTAGTGAGATACTTCATCTTCGCATATTCCATTTTTGCCTTTTGGTGATAAGGCGTACCCTCTTTACACACTTCAGCAGCTCTCTTATAGGAGTCTGCCGATTCTTTCCAAGCGGACTTGTTGTTTTGCAGGATAGCACCCCTCCAAAGAAGCCCCTCGCACTTCCCTTTTGAGGAGAGTGCTGTAGAGAATCTGTTGCCATACTTCTCGTTGAACTTCTTGTTCTTGAAGCCGTAGGATAGCCTTGTCAATAGAAAAGCGTAATAGGAAGGAAGAGTAGAACCGCTCTCTTTGGAGAGGGTGTCAAGTGCATCAAAGAGAGCAGCATAATCAAGCCCCTTTACGCTCTTTTTGCTTTTTCCTTCTCCATGATAGTAAGACCTCTTCTGCTCCATTAGTTGTGTGAACATGGAGTATGAAGCAGATCCCGAAAAGAGAGAGTATTCAGCACTGTACTTCTCTGCGTAAGATGTTTTAGCCAAAGACTCGAACTGAGACAGATATCCTCCCGAAAAAGAGAGGGAAACCAAAAGAGAGAGAATCAGTAAATGCTTCATTACTGACCTCTCAGCTTTCCAATTCTTCGCTCGTTCATTTTTTTCTCAAGTTCACCAAAGATGCCCGGTACCTTTTGTGCATCATGCACCGTATCTTTTCTCATCTCTCTGAGTTGCTTTTGCATACTGTGAAAGACGATTAGCACCCTCTTCTTGAAATCCGCGTATCCCTTTCTTGTGTGCTCTGTTGTAATAAGATTAGGCCCACCCTCTGCAGCTTCAATCTGTTCCATTATTCTTGAGAGCAACTGTTCTGCAAACAGCTCTGCATTGTATTCTGCAAGAAGCTCAACAAGAGGCATGACAGTATAAACACCGCCTCTCTCAATCGCCTCCTGAGTAAGCACATTCAAATATCTGTGCATACCGCTTACCAACATAGGCGTTTTGCTTGTTGAAAGGTCTTTGCTAGGTGCCGAAATCGCACCAAAGAGATTGGACGTTCTTGCATCGCCAACCTTTCTCTTGAGAGCAGCTTTGAGATACGTCAAGATGTTCTCTCTGCTCTCTACAACCAAACCTCTCCACTCAAGAGGATTGCTTATCATGTCCGAATTCCCTTGAGGTCTTGTAGTGAAGATAGCCCTTACCTCAAAGTTCTCGCCTGTTGCAGTAGGCGATGAGAAGATTGAACCACTCCCTTCAACGGAACCGTTCTCGTCTGTCACAAGATGGTCATCTGTAGCGTCCGCATATTTGAACTTCACATACATAGCATTGATGTTCGGTATGTTTATCTGCAGGGCATTCCCATAGCTGTCCCTCTTACCGTGAACAAGGAAGTCTGCTGCCTTTCTCGGATCTCCGATAACAGGTGGATAGACAGAGTATTCGATCTCGCCAAACGGTGTTTCTGACCTTGCTACAACCGACTTAAGTTCTCTTTTTGTAGTTTCCACATCAAATTTACCGTCTGGCTTGAACAGTTCGACCAATGGAGTCAGTGAACCAGGTGTCACAACAAGCTCTCCAAAGAGTGTTCTTGCAAGCATATAGCTCAATGCATTTCTGGCAAACACATCCTCTGTCATCTTTGCTTTAATATCACACGATTCTATAGTACCGCTAAGGATCATATCTGCACTGAAATCGACCTTGTTCTTTCCTGCAAAATCTGGACTCACTTTACACTCACCGATAGCTTTACCGAAATCCATTGCAAGGAAAGAGAGCCCACTACCGATCTTGTGAAGCTTGTCGCTTGCCACTGACTTTTTAGTGCTGTTGTTATCGTCATCAAGGGTGGCTATAGCCTCTAGTTTCTCCTCAACCGAGTCCATTGCTCCAAGGATCTTGTCAGCACCCTCTTCAATAATGCCTCCCTCAAATTTACCCCAGCCGTAATTCTTTTTAAGCCAATTACCTGCAAGCTGTCCTGAAGAACACGCATTTTGCAAGAGTCCCTGTATCTTCCTGACCCACTGTTGGATCTTTTGGAAGATGGCTGCAACCGAAGGCATGGAGATCTCGATTGTGGTCAATACGCCCCACGCAAAAGTAGGACCTGCATTTTCGAGTTGAAGCTTGATATCATCAAGTCCAAGAAGTGCCATGAAGCCACCCTTTAAAGAGAGTCCGTTACACCCTATCTTTGCAGAAGGCAACTGCATTTGAAGCCAAGGCGCAACTGTAGCAGTCTCGTCCTTAAAGCGGTACTCAAAGTTCGGACCCGAATAGAAGGTTACACCAGATGTCGGGTCTTGCCACTTGCTCGCCGCAGTCTCATTATAGAAATTATCCTCTATATCAAAAGGGCCTGCAAAGCCCAAATTGATAAAAGCCAAAAATACCAATATCTTCTTCATATTTAGTTCCCCTCTCTGTACTTCTCTTTGATGTAGTCACTGTTCAGTTCCTCACCGTACTTCTCTTTGTAGTGCTTCTCTGAATAGTCACCTGTTCGCTCCCAAGCTTTAAATCCAGGAGAGTGAGCATCTTTCAGTACCTCATCAAACTCCAACGATGAGATAGCATTGGCAATGATCCCGCTTGAGGAGTTTCTGCCTACAAGTATCGTTCTCATCTTCTTCTTTTTATTGAGATACATGGTCACTGTAGGGGTGGCATACACGCTGTTTGCCTTAAATGCTTGAGGAGACACCGTAAATGCCTTTGCACTATCCTTGAATTCGGCAATATTTCTCAATCTGCTCGCAAGGGCATTGAATACCTCTTGAGACCCTTTGTTGTAGAAAACAAGAGAGTATTTGATATTCGGCACATCTTTGGCAAACTTTGCATAATTGTCAAGTGCATAAGTGTCTGCATCTGCATTTTTTCCAAAGAAAAAGAAGATCTCAACTTCACCTGACAGTGCATCAAGAACAGCTTTGTTGTTTCTCTCTTTAAGGACAGAAGAGTATGCTCCGGGAGTATCGTACTCAAAGCGGTCATAATTAAGAGGATACGCCTTTGGCCCAAATTTATTGACAGCCAAAGTAATCGCTTCTCCGCCCTTGAAGGCACTCTTTAGGAACTTAGCATGCCACTTCAGATACTCTCTTGCATTTTCCACTGTAGGCTCGGTAACAAATTTGCCCAACACAGGTACTTTCTTTCCATCTGGGTGCAGTAGTGGCATCTTGAAACACTCCGCACTTGAGTTCTCAATACACTCTTTACCGTTCACTACGATCTTTTTAGGTTGCGGATCGAACTCGTTTTCGATTATCTCTAGGATTCTCTTTTGCGTCTTTAACTGCTTCTTTTGAACCTTTAGCATCTCTTCGGGAATATCCTGCATAGAGCGTTTCGTTTTTGGTCGCGGCACAGCAGAACTGTTTACATCTCCAAAACGAAATCCTCTCTCAAACGGAGAGCCTTTATCTTTTTTGGCTTCTTTGCCCACAGGAACATTTGTCGCCACGCTGTTTTGTGGCAGAGGATCATCTGCCATTACTAACGAGGACAGTACCAGGAACAGTACACTTTTTTTTACCATCTACACTACCTTTTTTTCTGCTTCGGGAGTCAATGAGATTTGCATTTTCTCCATGTTGTCTACCAGGTCCTCAAGTAGTGAAACTTGATCCCCACCGCCTATTCTCGCATCAAGAGAACTCTCTCTGTTGTCTCTGCTCATTTCATGCATAAGTTCAGATGTGCTTCCTATACCGATAGAGCCATACCCTGTTTCATCTTTCATATCGGCAACGGTTTCATTGGTAAGCTTAGAGTTAGAAAGAGTCGCAGCAAACTTATCAACCGTGTCCGAAGGAGCACTCTGTATAAACTCTGAAGAGATAGGAGTCTGTATTGCACCTTCTCCTTGTCCAAGAGTCATGTATCCATCTCTGCTACCAACTGTAAGCTCTCCTGCTGTGGTTTGAAGCGGTGCCGACATAGCCATACCGTTTACAAGATCTCCAAGTGCAAGAGAGTTGAGGTTAATCTGTTCAGGAGTTGCTTGAGCCTTAGCACTCTCCATAGCTGCACTAACATCATCAATAGATTTCTTGATGTCTGAACTGCTTGTCTGAATGTTGCCAGGGCTTGTCGCATTTCTGGCAAACTCTTGAACTTCGTTTCCTCCGCCTACAGACCCCATAGCCGTAAGAGAATCAGTAGAAACAGAAGTAGGAGCACTTTCAACCACACGCTCTCTTATTACTGTAGGTTGCTGAGGTGTACTTCCCGTACTTGCAACTTCACTGCTTATTGTTGTACTTGTCTGCTCGGTCGCAGGTTGAACAGGGTTGCTTGCAGCAGCAGCGATAGAGCTGATAGCACTCTGTGCAGGTGTCGCAAGGGTGTCAATAATATTGACAGGCTGCAAAGTGGACATTGTATCTCCGATATCTGTTAATATAGAAGACACTGCCTGAGCCGCAGGTGCTTGCTGCACCACTCTAGGAATAGAAACAACTTGCTGTGTACTGCTTGCTTGTGCAGGAGCCTCAATGCTACTTATGTCGAATGGCATAGCCATGCTTGATGCTGTAACAGAAGAGATATTACCATTATTCACGCTATTTCCTAAACCATTTCCGTATTTTATTGAAGGATTTTCAGAAGCGGCCACAACTCCTACGATCTG
Source organism: Hydrogenothermaceae bacterium (assembly GCA_012961365.1). Classification (GTDB taxonomy): domain Bacteria; phylum Aquificota; class Aquificia; order Aquificales; family Hydrogenothermaceae; genus Hydrogenothermus. The sequence continues at coordinate 1,036 of DTZN01000257.1, read as the reverse complement.
AGCCGTTCCCTCTTTATACATTTTGCCCATTTGTGCTGTTGAGGTTGTGCCGTTCTCGCTCACAGGAACAGACTGTGCAATATCAGAAGGGACACCATGCTCAACAAGCTTCTCTCTAGACAAAGTTCCTGTTTTTGCTTCTTCGATGATCTTGGAAACACTGCCTTGTGGAGCAACTGTAGAAATGTAGGATTCTCCTGCCTCTTCGTTACTCATTGACTGCACTCTTTCATTCAGAATGTTAAGCTTCTGGACAGGGGAAAGAGTGCTTTGTTCTTGAGGAGTAAGCATTTGAGGGGCATCGCCTCCTCCGTTCACCTGAACAGAAGGAGCAGTTTGTGTATTGTCATACGACGCATCTGTCTGCATTGCTCCTCTTGGAACACCCTGACCTGCTTGTGTTGTCTGAGGTGCTTCAGTAGATGTGCTTTCTCGACCACGCTCTGTATTTTGAGCTACGCTACTGATTGTTTCAGTATTGCCCTCTTTAGCTGAAGCCAAATTGTTGATAATGATCATAGGTGCTTCTTGCTGACCTTGATGACCCTGCTCACTACTTGCTGTCTGAACAGTATCTATATTAGGGTTGGTCACACCTCTGGTGTCTGCTGATTTAGTATCTATTGCCACTTGAGGTGCATCAGAACCAGAAGTCTTGCTTTTGGTATCACTGATATTATCAACGGTTTCCCTACTGACATCTCTCTCGATAATTTCTTTAACAGAAGCACCTTTTTTAACGCTCATAGCTTCACTGCTTGTGGCTTCTTCAGAGGTACTTGTTTCGACATCTTCCGCCTGAGTAACAGCACCTTTACTCTTCTCATTTGCTTCAATACTCTCTATTTTCTCACTGCCTGCAACACTCTGAGTAACTGTTTCGCTGTTCTCTTTCATTGTATTTACAGTTTTGGTAGTAGAGGAGATATCTTCACCTCTTACCTCTTTGGCAAAATCAGATGAGTTTGGAGCTGTAGCACTAGAACCACTTTGCTCAGAAGCAACACTCTCTCGAACTTGAGAAGAAGCAGAGTCG
>DTZN01000256.1 GCA_012961365.1 Hydrogenothermaceae bacterium | reverse complement strand
TTGGAATTTCTCCTGAAGAGCTAGAAAAAATAACAGATGAAAATGCAAAAAAACTTTTAAAAATACCTCAATCAGTTTCTTGATTAAATTTTTTATATATATTAATTATATCTTCAGGAGGGACAGGTTTAGAAAAATAGTACCCTTGTAATTCATCAATCCTAGTTGTCTAAGATACTCCACTTGTTCTTTAGTTTCTACTCCTTCTGCAACTGTTTTATATCTAAAAAGTTTAGATAAATTAATTATCGTTTTTACTAAAATTGCACTATGCTCGTCATCTGGAATACCATTAATGAAGGATCTATCTATTTTTATATAATCTACATTCATTGTTTTTAAATAACTTAAAGAAGAATTTCCAGTTCCAAAGTCATCTATAGATATTACTATTCCTGCTAATCTTAATTGTTTGATTTTTTTTATGATTAGTTCTGGATATTGCATAGCTTCACTTTCTGTTATTTCTATGCCAAGTTTTAATTTTTCAAAATTTTTATTGAGAATTTCATCTTTTAAAAATTTATAAAAACCTGTTTCTAAAAGTTGTTGAATATCAACATTTACATTTATTTTTATATCTTTTATTCCTTGGTTTTCCCATATAAAAGATTGTCTTAACACTTCTTTAAAAAACCATTTACCTACTTCTTTTATTAGTCCTGTTTCTTCAAGAACTGGAACAAATTCTACAGGAGATATAGACCCAAGTATTGGAGAGTTCCATCTAAGTAAAGCTTCAACTCCTGTAATTTTAAAATCTTTTGCTGATACTATAGGTTGATATACAAGAAAAAATTCATTATTTTTTATTGCATCTCTTATATGAGATGTAATTTCTGCTTTCCTAATATTTTGCTTAACTATTTTTTCATTAGCTATAACAACGATATTTTTACCAATCTCTTTTCCATAGTATAGAGCTATATCAGCAAGTTTTAGTAAATCTGTATAGTTTGTAGCGTGTTCAGGAAATTTTGCAATTCCAGCTGTTGAGGTTATATTTATTTTATAATTATCTACAAAGAATGGATTATCTAAAACTTTTAAGAATTTTTCCACTTTGGTTTTTAGCTCTATATCATTCTTATAGCAATCACCATTTATACATAATAAAAATTCGTCCCCTCCAAATCTTCCTACAAATCCATCTTTTCCTATTTCTTTTTCAAGTCTTAAAGCATATTGTTTAAGAAGTTTATCTCCTATTTGATGCCCAAATAAGTCATTTATATCTTTAAAATTGTCAGTATCAAACATCACAATTGCAAATTTTTCGTTTTTAGAGATTTTTTCATTTACCTTATTTTTAAAAAAGTATCTATTAAATACACCTGTTAAATGGTCATAATATAAGTAGCCTCTTAATTTATCTATCATTTCATTTATTTTTTCCGCAATTGATTTTATCTCGTCATTTCCAAAAATAGAAATTTTTACTTCAAGATTTCCTTTTGATACTTTTTCCAACGTATCAGTAATTATTTCTATTCTGCGCGATATATATTTTTTAAATATAATATCTATTATAAATCCTGCACTTACTATACTTAACATAAATATAAGTATAGATTTTAGTAGAGCCCATTTAGCAGACAAGAGTTCTTTTTTGAAGTTATAGACAACAATAAGGTTTCCATATTTTACAGGTTTTATATTCGATAAATCCTTTAGAGATATTTTATCTATTGCATATATATATTCATTGTTTTTAGAGAACAAATACGATAAATTTTCCTTTAAAACTCTCTTTAAGGGAAAATTTTTTAAAACTTCTTTTATGTCTTTTCCTATATATTTTTTTGATGAAGAAAATACAATTTTTCCTTCTTCATTGGTTAAAAATACTTTTTCTATGTTTTGCATTGTTGAAAGGTATGTAATAACAGCTTCAACCTCTGACAAATCACCTTGATTTATGTTTTTTTCTATGAGCTTAGAACTTAAAGATAAATGTATTTTTAATTTTTCCACTGTAGATTTCTTCAATTGTTTCAAATGAAAGTTAGAAAATGATATAGTAAACAAAAATATTGAAAAAATAGCAGAAACAACTAATGTAAAGTAAAGTATATGTCTTAATTTAAACTTAATTAATATCTTAAAAAAATCTATCATTGTTTCCCTTTTATAAATTTAATTTCTATAAGTTCATTTGGTTCAAAGTTTGTTTTTTATAAAATTAACCTTTTACCTTTCGTAATTTTTACCAATATTATATCTTTAGCTGGGATTTTTTCTCTTTCTTATATTAACCTTAACATTTCTTTTCTATTTTCGTTCAAAAATTTCATTCCCTTAACCAATTTTTATGAACTTATTTACAATCTTTTGGTTATATATCTGTGCGATTAAAATAATAAAATACTTGTATATTCTTATAAATATAAAGTTGTTTATAATGTAAAATTTAAGATTAAAATTATAAACAAAAAAAGGAGGTAATAATATGAACAGATATGATGTAATTATCGTAGGAGGAGGACCTGCAGGGCTTTCTTGTGCTATAACTTTAGCTTCTGCAAATGATAGGTTTGATTGGTCTAAAAATAGAAATTATTTAATTATTGATAACAGTGGTGCATCAGACCTTTTAAAAGCAGAGTTAAATAATGTTGCAGGAATACCTAAAGGAACAGTTGGAGCTAATTTATTAAAAGAAATAAAAAATCAAGCTTTAGAATTTGGAAATATAGAAATAAAAGAAGGCAGAGTTATTGAAGCAGTAGAAGAAAATGGATTATTTTCTGTTAAGACAGAAAGCGGTGAAATCTATAATGGAGATGTTTTAGTTCTTGCTACAGGATTTCATGAATTTTCAATAAAAGGATTAAATGTAGAGGTTGTTGATAATATTAGGGCTCCACGACCAGGAAAAGTTATGGTCAAACATGATGGAAACTTTAAAGTTAGGGAAAACCTTTGGGTTGCTGGAAATATTGCAGGTTGTAGCACAATGTTTGCTTCAGCAATAGGTTCAGGGGCTCAAGTTGCTTGTGATATTATGAGCAAATGGGCAGGAAAAAATGTTGTCATACACGATGTTCCATCTAAATAATAAAAATTTTGTTTTATAATATTTATGTTTGTTTTAAAAAAGTAGCTCTTTATGGAGATAGAATTGTTAACTTTTCAGGAAATAATTCAAAATTTGCAAAATTATTGGATAAAACAAGGTTGTATTTTGTGGCAACCTTATGATATAGAAACAGGAGCAGGGACTATGAACCCTGCTACCTTTTTGAGAGTATTAGGACCTGAACCATGGAATGTAGCTTATGTAGAGCCTTGTAGAAGACCAAAAGATGGAAGATATGGAGAAAACCCTAATAGATTACAGCATTATTATCAGTTTCAGGTAATTCTAAAACCAGCGCCAGAAAATCCGCAGGAACTTTATCTGAAAAGTCTTGAAGCTTTAGGTATAGACCTTACTGCCCATGATATAAGATTTGTTGAAGATGATTGGGAAAGCCCAACATTAGGAGCTTGGGGACTTGGTTGGGAAGTATGGCTTGATGGTATGGAAATTACGCAATTTACATACTTTCAGCAAACAGGTAGTTTAGACCTTCCAGAAATATCTGTTGAAATTACTTATGGTCTTGAAAGAATTGCTATGTATCTACAAAACAAAGATAGTGTCTATGATATTGTTTGGGCAGAAGGTATAACTTACGGAGATATTTATAAAGAAGCTGAAAAGCAATGGTCTATATATAACTTTGAAGAAGCAGATGTGGAAACATTATTTACTTTGTTTGATTTATACGAAAAAGAAGGTTTTAAACTAATTGATAAAAACCTTCCTATTCCTGCTTATGACCAAGCTTTAAAATGTTCTCATATATTTAACCTACTTGATGCAAGGGGAGCATTGTCTGTAAATGAAAGAGCCAGATTTATAGCTAGAGTTAGAAATTTATCAAGAGAATGTGCAAAAGAATTTGCAAAACATAGAGAAGAACTAGGATATCCGTTAATCAAATAAGAAGGTTGAAATAATGGCACAGTATTTATTAGAAATAGGAACAGAAGAATTACCTCCTAAAGCTGTAAATATAGCTAAGGGTTATTTAAAAGAAAAGGTTAAAGAAACATTTAAAAATTTTTTTGAATACATATCTGATGAAAATATAAAAGAATTTGCAACCCCAAGAAGATTAGCAGTTTTAGTTAAAAATCTTAAATTACAGCAGGATGCACAAAAAAGAGTAATTATAGGTCCACCAGCGAAGATAGCAATTGATGAAAATGGGAATTTTTTAAAGCCTGCTTTGGCTTTTGCTTCAAAAAATAATATCCCAATAGAAAGCTTACAAGTAATAGAAAATGAAAAGGGGAAATATATAGGAGCTGAGATAATAGAAGAAGGTAAAAAACTAGAAGAAGTTATAAAAGAAGAAATCCCCAAACTTATTTTAAGAATTCCTTTTACTAAGACAATGAGATGGACTTCTTCAGATATAAGATTTTCAAGACCAATTAGATGGATAGTTTCTTTATTAGATGACAAAGTTATAGAGTTTGAATTGGCAAATTTGAAAGTAGATAGATACACATACTTACACAGATTTATGACAAATCCTATTGGTAGGGGAGAGAGAAAAGAAATACCAAATGCTTCAATGTATGAAGAAATAACAAAACTTGGATTTATAATAGCAAATTACAGTGATAGGAAAACAGCAATAGAAACGCAGTTAACAGGCTTTGCTTCACAGATTGGAGCAAATGCAATAATAGATACAGATTTACTTGATGAAGTTACTAATTTAACAGAATTTCCAGTAGGGATTTTAGGAGATTTTTCTCCAGAATATTTAATTTTACCTAGAGAAGTGATAATAACTGTTTGCAAAGTTCATCAAAGATATTTTAATTTTGAAAAAAATGGCAAATTAATTCCCAAATTTTTAGCAATTTCAAACATAGCAGTTAAAGACAAAGATAAAGTTAAACAAGGGTATGAAAAAGTTTTAAAAGCAAGACTTGAAGATGCATTGTTTTTCTACAAAGAAGATTTAAAACATAACCTAGAAGAATTTTATCCAAAACTTGAAGGTATTCAATTTCACCAAAAGCTTGGTTCTATGCTTGAGAAAGTAGAAAGGAATGAAAACATTGCTGATTTAATATCAGATAAATTAGGATTTACAAATAAACAGGATTTAAAAAGGGCAAATAAACTTTCAAAATGCGATTTATTAACAGAAATGGTTAAAGAATTTGATGAACTTCAAGGCATTATGGGAATGCATTATGCTTTAAAACAAGGTGAGAAAGAGGAAGTAGCAAAAGCAATATACGAACATTATTTACCACAATCTACTGATAATGATTTACCACAAACAAATATAGGAACAATTTTAGCTTTAGCTGATAAATTAGATACAGTTATATCCTTTTTATCAATTGGAGAAAAACCTAAAGGAGCTTCAGACCCTTACGGTATAAGAAGAGCCACAATTGGAATAATCAAAATATTAATAGAAAAAGAAATAGACTTAGATTTAGATGAAGTTTTAGATGAAATTTCTAAAAAAGCAAGAAAAACTAAAATTTTAAAATTTGCGCAATTAGAAACAAATTGGCAGCCTATTTTTGAAGAAGAAATTATTCCACAAATAAGGCAGTTTATATTTTCTAGAATTTCTTCATTCTTAAAGGAACAGTCCATAGATACAGACGTGATAAATGCAGTTTTAGATACATCAGAATTAAATCCTTACAGGATTTATCTAAAAGCAAAGGCTTTGCAAAAGTTAAAAATAAATCCAGAATTTAATGAAATAATGACAGTTTTTAAGAGAGTAGGAAGAATTATTCCTGAAGATTTTAAAGCAAATTTAGATGAAAGCTTAATAAAAGAAAATGCTGAAGTTGACCTTTATAATGCTTATAAAAATATAAAAAAAGAATATGAAAACTTAATAACAGAAAAAGAATATGCAAATGCTTTATCTAAACTGCTAGAAATAAAGTCTAAAATAGATAATTTCTTCGATAATGTAATGGTAATGGTAGATGATGAAAAGTTAAAACAAAACAGGCTTTCTCTGTTAAAATTAATTGATAATCTTTTTAAGAAGATAGCTAACTTTGAAAAAATAACAACTGTATAAATACAGGAGGACATATATATGGCCGACAAAAAGCTAGTAGTTTGGCTTAATGAAGTAGGAATGGAAGATGTTGAGTTAGTAGGTGGTAAAAATGCTTCTTTAGGAGAAATGATAAAAGGTCTTTCTTCTATTGGTATAAAAATTCCAATGGGATATGTAGTAACTGCTGAAGCTTATAGATACTTTGTAAGATACAACAATCTTGAGGATAAGATAAAGGAAGTTCTTAATGGATTAGACCCTAACAACGTTGAAGATTTGGCAAAAAGGGGATTAACAGTTAGAGAACTTATAAAAGGTGGAGAATTTCCAGAGGACCTTAGAGGTGAAATCTTAAAGTATTATGAAGAATTAAGTGATATGTATAAACAACACAGAGTAGATGTTGCAGTTCGCTCATCTGCTACTGCTGAAGATTTACCAGATGCATCTTTTGCAGGACAGCAGGAAACTTATTTAAATATAAAAGGTGATGAATCTTTACTTATAGCTATTAAAAACTGTTTTGCGTCTTTGTTTACAGATAGAGCTATTTCTTATAGAGAATCATTTGGATTTGACCACTTTTCAATAGGACTTGCTGTTGGTATTCAAAAGATGGTTCGCTCTGACCTAGCATCTGCGGGAGTTGCATTTTCTATTGATACAGATAGTGGATTTAAAGATGTTGTTCTAATTAATGGTTCTTATGGTCTTGGTGAGATGGTAGTTCAAGGAGCAGTAACTCCTGATGAATTTTTAGTATTTAAACCTACCTTTAAGAAAGGTTATTCTGCAATTATTGAGAAAAGACTTGGAATGAAAACCCAAAAAATGGTTTATGGAACATCTGATGAAGAAAGGGTAAAGATTGTTTCAGTTCCAAGAGATGAGCAAAAGAAATTCTGCCTAACAGATGATGAAATCCTTCAGCTTGCTGATTGGGTAATAAAAATAGAAGATTATTACTCCAATAAATACAATAAATGGACACCTATGGATGTTGAATGGGCAAAAGATGGAGAATTAAATGAACTTTTTATAGTTCAGGCAAGACCAGAAACAATTCACTCAAGGAAAGACCACTCAAAAATAACTGTCTATAAAATAACAGAACCTATTGAAGAAAGACAAGAAAAAGTATTGACTTCTGGAATTGCTGTTGGAGATAAAGTTGCATTTGGAAAAATAAAATTAATGCATTCTCTAGAAGATGCAAAGGAATTTAAAGAAGGGGATATTCTTGTCACAGATATGACAGACCCTGACTGGGAACCAATTATGAAAAAAGCTGGAGCTATAGTAACAAACAGAGGTGGTAGAACTTGTCATGCAGCGATTGTAGCAAGAGAGCTTGGAGTTCCTGCAGTTGTTGGAACAGGAAATGCAACAGATGTTTTAAAAGATGGAATGGAAGTAACTGTATCATGTGCTGAAGGGGAAGTTGGATACGTTTATAATGGAAAAGTTGCTTATGAGGTAGAAGAAATAGATATATCAACTCTTCCAAAAACAAAAACTCCTATACTTATGAATATTGCAACTCCAGAAGGAGCATTTGATTACTCATTCCTTCCAAATGAAGGCGTTGGTCTTGCAAGAGAGGAATTTGTAATCAATAACTATATAGGAATACATCCTCTTGCATTAATCAAGTTTGATGAAATAAAAGAAAAAGACCCAGAACTTGCAGAAATTATAGAAGAAAAAACTTTTGGATACGACAATAAAGAAGAATACTATGTGAAAAAACTATCTTATGGCATCGCAAGAATAGCAGCAGCATTTTATCCTAAACCAGTAATTGTTAGATTTTCAGACTTTAAATCTAATGAATATGCAAATCTTATAGGAGGACCTCTTTTTGAGCCCAAAGAAGAAAATCCAATGATTGGTTGGAGAGGTGCTTCTAGATATTACTCTCCAGATTTTAAACCTGCATTTGGATTAGAATGCAAGGCAATATTAAGGGTTAGAAATAAAATGGGACTTACTAATGTTAAAGTAATGGTTCCGTTCTGTAGAACACCTGAAGAAGGAAAGAAAGTTTTAGAAGTAATGGAAGAATATGGTTTAAAAAGAGGTGAAAATGGGCTTGAAGTTTATGTAATGTGTGAGCTTCCTTCTAATGTTATTCTTGCGGACCAGTTTGCGGAAATTTTTGATGGGTTTTCTATTGGTTCGAATGATTTAACACAATTAACATTAGGACTAGATAGGGATTCTTCATTAGTAGCTCATCTTTATGATGAAAGAAATGATGCAGTAAAAAGAATGATTTCTTCTGCTATAAAAACAGTAAAAGAAAAGGGAAGAAAAATTGGTATTTGTGGACAAGGACCTTCAGATTATCCAGATTTTGCTCAATTTCTAGTTGAACAAGGCATAGATACAATCTCAATAAACCCTGATGCAGTTTTAAAAACAACAAAAGCAATTTATGAAATAGAAAAAAAACTAGGTTTACATGACAATTAATTTAATACTTATTCATTTTAAGGCAAACTCCCTACAAAGCCCTTGACTTTTCTCAAGGGTAGTTCACAGGGTAATACGGTAGGGAGATTTAAATATTATTTCTCCCTACCGAAAAGTATAAAAACTTAAATTTTAGTAGAATTTTGGGATTAAGTTTCCAATTACCTAAGCTTAGTATATTTTCTAAAGAAAAATTTGTTTTAGGACTTCAAATCTCAAAATCATATTTGAGATTGGCACTTCTTCAAAAAAAAGGAAATAGTTATACACTTCCAATAATTCCTTTTGAGATAGCTTTGCCAGATAATATTGAAGAAGCAGGAAATTTACTAAAAATTGAGCTTTTAAAAAGAGATATATCCAATATATCAGTAGTTGCAGGGCTTTCTCCAAGTTCTTTGTTTTTTAAAACTATAAAAATTCCTAAAGTAAAAGAAGATGAATTAATAGATGCTATAGAATGGAACATAAGAGAAGATATTAATACTATACAAGGGGATACTTTTTATGATTTTAATGTAATTTCAGAAAATGAAGGTATCCTTGACATACTTGTTGTCATAGCAAAGCTTTCTGACATAAATAAAATAAGACAAATATGTGAGTTTGCAGATATATCTTTAGATATAATTGATGCAGAACCTGTTTCTCTTATAAATTTAGCAAATTTTTATTTAACTCATTTAGCTAAGGAAAGAAGGAAAGAAAATATATGTATTATTCATTTAGATAAGTATGAATCTTATCTTTCCTTTGCTCACGAAAATATTGTTGTTCAAAGTTTAAATTTTGATAGTATAAAGTACGAGTCAATGGCTCCTGAGGATAAAGAATTTGCAGTAGAGAACTTAGTAAATGAAATAAATTATTTTTTCTTAACTATACATGAATCAAGAACTATATTTATGTCAGGTGATTCTTTTAAATTTCCAGAGATAAAAGCTTATATGCAGTTAAAATTTGAAAATAGATTTGACCTTAAAGACTTAGACCCTGTAAATGTTTTAAATTTAGATTATTCAGGAAACTTACCTTTAGGTGTATATAATGTGCCTATATCATTGGCTTTTAGAGGTTTTTTTAATGATTAAGATAAATTTAAATCCAGAAAAAAAGAAAAAAAGAAAAGGTTTAAATCTTCAGTTTTCAATTTTTCAGTTAGAGCTATCTAATTATATTTATCTAGGTATTTTCTTAACATCTATTGTAGGAATAATTGTATATAGCTTTGTGTTAAACTCTACAATAAATAATTTAATGAAAGAAAAACAAAGACTAATTCAAGAAAAACAAAAATATCAGAGGGTAGTAGTTAAAATAAAGCAGTTAAATAAAGAAATAGTAAGGTTAAAATCTATATTGAGTAAATTAGAATCTAAAAAGCTTGTTTATGAAAATTTGTCGTTTGAAAAAATGTTATTTTTAAATATGTTTTCTGCTATATCTGCTAGTTTGCCAGATGGAGTTTGGTTAAATAAAATACAACTTTCTAG
>DTZN01000255.1 GCA_012961365.1 Hydrogenothermaceae bacterium | reverse complement strand
TACCAGCGCTGTCCGCCGTTACCGGGAAAATCATATTTGGGCCGTCCGAACAAATTCAAAACCAGAAACCGGTTCCAAGTCCGCTGAACCAAAACCTTTTGGGTAAGCAAAAACCTAACACTCCTAAAGGAAGGGAAAATTTTAAAGATAATACACGCAAGGTTGGAGTTTAAACCCTATATTTATAAACTCCCAACATTTAAAGATATTCTGTCTGCAAAAAAAGTCGTTGTAATAGGTGAAGACGTATCAACTTTGACACCTGTTATTTCTTATTTCTTTAAAGCTAAATACAAAGAAGGAAACAAAATTTCTGATGATAAACAAGTTTTTTATGTTGGAAATAATCTAAAGAACTTAAAAAAATTTTTCCCAAAAGTTTTAAAAAATATGGAAGATATAAAGCCTATTTTAGATGAAGAAACTATTGTTTTATATTCTTCTTATACAAACAAAGGTAGCATTGCATTTGAATTTGGAAAGAAATTAGGAAAATTTTATAAAGATACCGGTAGTAAAGTTATTATCTTACCATATCAAACAAATGCTATAGGACAGTTAAATAATTTAAAAATTTCCCACTATTTACCTGAAGTTTTTAAATTTATAGAAGAAGGTAAAATAAAAAATCTAATAATTTCAGGCGAAGATGTTTTTGATTATATAGATAAAAATTATTTAGAAACTATTTTAAGTAAGCTTAACAACTTAGTAGTTTTATCTCCTTTTGAAAGCAAATTAACTAATTTAGCAAATGTATCTATAGGAACAAATTTATGGCTAGAAGAAAGTGGAACATTTGAAGGATTTTTTGGAAAAAGAAAAAATAAAGCTCCTTTAAGGGAAAATTTTTCTGAAAAGAAAATAATAGGAAGTTTAATAAACATGTGTAAATATACTCCTAAATCTGTTAGGGAAATAAATAGTAAATTTAGTTTTTATAATTTTGATAGATTTATAAATCTTAACTTTGAAATTTATGATTTTTCATATTTTTCTAAATATTCTAATAACCTAAACAACTGGAAAGAAAAAAAACAATTAGCCTATGTAAAAAATGAAACTATTAAATGAGAAAATATAGTTTTCAACTACTTACACTGCACCAAGAAAATTTTTTTTGCTATCTACTAAGAAAAAAGTTAAGTGTCAAGGAGGACTTTATGGAAAAAGCTTTAGAAAAAGCAAAAATTTTAATGGAAGCTCTTCCTTTTATCACAAAATTTAGAGGTAAAACCTTTGTCATAAAATACGGTGGAAATGCAATGGCAAAGGCAGATTTAAAGTCTGCGTTTGCACAAGATATATTAATGCTTAAGTATATAGGAATAAATCCTGTAATAGTTCATGGTGGTGGACCTCAAATAGGAGAATATCTAAAAAAAATGGGATTGGAAAGTAAATTTATTGGGGGTTTAAGAATTACACCAAAGGAAACCATGGATGTTGTAGAAATGGTTCTTGGAGGATTAGTTAATAAAAATATAGTTATGCTTATAAATAAATATGCAGGAGGGCATATAAGAGCAGTTGGGTTAACAGGAAAAGACGGTGGACTTATAAGAGCTAGGAAATTAGATGCAAGTGAGTATTTTAAAGAAATGGGAAATTTCATACCTACAGAACTTTTAGATTTAGGACATGTTGGAGAAGTTGAGTTTATTGATACACAGATTTTAAAACATTTAGAAGAAGATAATTATATTCCTGTTATTGCTCCTATTGGTTTTGACAATGAAGGAAATGCTTATAACATAAATGCAGATTTTGTTGCTGCAGAAGTTGCAGGAGCTTTAAAGGCAGAAAAAGCTATATTTTTAACTGATATAGAAGGTTTAAAAGATAAAGATGGAAATACAATTTCTTCAATAAAAGTTAGTCAAATAAAACAGATGGTAGAAGATGGAATAATCACAGGTGGAATGATACCTAAAGTAAAAGCATGTATAACTACTCTAGAAAAAGGAGTAAAAAAAGCCCATATTTTAGATGGCCGAGTATTACATTGCGTTTTACTTGAAATATTTACATCTGAAGGAATTGGAACAGAAATAACTTTAGATTAATAAAGCCCCAAAAAGGGGGCTTGTTTATTTTATAATTGTGGCTTTGGAGTATTTGGAGATGATGGTGGCAGTATTGGTAAAGTTCTAGCCTCTTTTGGAATTTTTCCAGTTAAACTGTCTAAGAAAGCAACAATTTTATTAACTTCATCTTCTGTAAGCTCTAATCCTAGCTGATATTCTGCCATTATTTTAACTGCTTCTTTTATATCCCAGATTTTACCTGTGCTAAAGTATGGATAAGTTCTAGTTATATTTCTTAAAATAGGAACTTTAAATACATATTTATCTTCTTCTTTCTTAGTAATTTTATATCTTCCAAGGTCTTCTCCAAGAATTTCCTTAGGATATGGTTTTACAAGTCCCATTTTCTGGAACATAGTTCCACCAAGTGCTGTTCCTTGATGACAGGAAGCACAACCTTTTTCTATAAAAAGTTTCAAACCTTCTTTTTCTTTTTTTGTTAAAGCATTTAAATCTCCTTCCAAAAATTTATCAAATCTAGATGGAGTAATTAAAGTTCTCTCAAATGCAGCTATAGCTTTAGCAACATTATCATATGTTATAGGTTCTTTTTCATTTGGGAAAGCTTGTTTAAAAGCCTTTACATAACCTTCTATAGTTTTTAGTTTAGATACAACATGTTCAGGATTAGGTTCTGCCATTTCAACATGAGCTAGTATTGGACCTTTTGCCTGTTCTTCTAAATTCTTAGCTCTACCATCCCAGAATTGAGCAATTTGAAAATCTGCATTTAAGGTAGTTGGAGAATTCCTTCCACCTGTCAAGAATTTATGTCCTAAAGCAGTTTCCACTCCATCTACTCCAAATAATGAAAGATTGTGGCAAGTATTACAGCTAATAACTCCACTTAAAGAAAGTCTTGGGTCATAATAAAGCATTTTCCCAAGTTTTACCTTTTCAGGAGTTGTTGGATTGTAAGCTGGAGATGTTGGTTTTTTTGGAAGAGGTTTAAAATAAATTTTAGCTTGTTTTAATAAATCTTTATCTGACATTGCCATCGCAGATGATGCTGCAGCCAAACTTATTAAAGCTAAAGCAAATTTTTTCATTTGGATACCTCCTTTATTAATAATCATTATTAATATAATTTAAAATAAACCCAAAAATTTGTCAATTCTTTTATAAAATTTTAAAAAGATTTCTTAAAACCCCATAAAAACTTGCTGAAAATCTGCTTGACTAACACAATATGTAGGGGTATAGTAAATAGAAAACACTATATATAGTATCAAGGAGGTTTATAGTCATGTCTAAGGGATTTATCGGAAAAACTTCAGTTAGAGATAATATTAGACTTTCGGAAAATCCAAAATATCCAGTTTTTAAAACATTATACACAAAACAAAAAAAGGCTGTTTGGTTTCCTGAAGAACTAAATATTCAACAAGACGTTCTTGATTATAAATCTTTAACACCTACAGAAAAAGAACTTTTTGATAGTGCTGTAGGATACTTTGCTTCATCAGAACTACTTGTTCAAAATGTTTTAGGTAATGGTTTCTTCCCTGTTTTAACAGACCCTTATGCAAAAATGTCTTTTACTGCTCAAATGTTTATGGAAGACATACATTCTGATTTTTTTGAGATAATTATTAATTCCTTTGATATGGACAGAAAAAGGGTTTATGATATAACTCTTGAGGACAAACTCTTACAAGAAAAACAAGAATTAATAATTAGAGCAGTAGATAGAATTACTTATGGCAAAGCAGACCCAGATACACTAGAAGGTAAAAAACAAATTTTAACTTCTATTTTATTAAATAATATTATCCAAGAAGGTCTTTTCTTCTATTCTGCATTTGCACATTTCTTTGCAATGAAAGATACAGGAAAAATGAAAAATGTTGTTTCTGGAGTAGAGCTTGTTTTAATTGATGAGTCTTTACATCTTCAAAACGGTATAGAAGCAATTTTAACAATTATTGAAGAAAATCCCCAGATAGTAGACGATATTAACTTTGTTGAAAATATTAGAGACACAATCATAGATGCAGTAGAACTTGAGCTTAATTACTTGAAAACAAAATTTGGTGGAACAACAATATTTGGTGTTTCTTATAAAGAACTTGAGCAGTATATGAAATATATTGCAGATAGAAGATTAGAAGAACTTGGATTTGACCCTCAGTTTAATATTCCAAATAATCCTCTCAAATTTTTACAAAAAGAAGATGTTAAAAAATTAACAAACTTTTTTGAAGTATCATCTACTGAGTATACTAATTTTTAGGAGCTTCAAAATTTTTTGATAGTTTAAAGCCCCAAGAGGAACTGGGGCAAAAATTTTGAAAAATCCAGATGAAGGAGGTTTTTTATGCAAAGAGTAGTTATTAAAAGAGATGGAACAGAAGAAAAATTTCAGATGAAAAAACTTATAAATGCTATATTTGCCCTTTTTGAAGGAATGGATTTACCTGATGATTGGGAAATTGCTTTTAAGATAGCAAAAGAACTAGATTTAAAAATACCAGAAAAAGTAACAACAGAAGAGCTAGATTTTTTAGTTTTAAAAGCAATAGAACAATTAATACCAACTCACTACATATATGACACATTAGCATCAAGACAACTACAAAAGATAATTAATAGGAAAATAGACAAAAGATTTAAATCATTTAAAGAAGCTATTGAATTTGGGGTAAAAGAAAAATTATATAAAGAAGACCTTTTAAGCCTTGATTTAGATAAATTAGAAAGTGCTTTAGATTATGAAAGAGATACACTTTTAGACTATTTTGGAATGACAACTCTAAAAGATAGATACTTTACAAAAGATAGAAATGGAGAAATTATAGAAAAACCTCAATGGTTTTTTATGAGAGTTGCAATGGGAATAGGAAATAACGAAGATGAAATTATAAAAATTTATAATAAATTATCCAAGCTTGAATATTTACACTCAACACCAACACTTTATAACTCAGGAACTATCACACATCAGTATTCTAGTTGTTATATAAATGTTATAGATGACTCTCTTGAAAGTATTATGGATAAAGCAAAAGAAACAGCATTTTTAGCAAAGTATGCAGGTGGAGTTGGAACAGATGTAACAAGAATAAGAGCAACAGGCTCGCCGATTAAATCTTTAAATGCTAAATCTTCTGGGGTTATACCTTTTATTAAAATATTTGACACAATAGTAAATGCTATTCAGCAAGGAGGAAGAAGAAGAAGCTCGCAAGTTATGTATATTCAGCCTTGGCATTTAGATATCGATGCATTTTTAGATTTAAGGGAAACAACAGGAAATCCATACTTTAGAACTCCTTCTTTAAATACTGCTATCTGGATGCCAGATGAAATAATGAGAAGAATAAAAGAAGGAGAACCTTTATACCTATTCGACCCTGCAGAGTGTCCACAGCTTATAACAACTTGGGGAAAAGAATTTACAGAAAGATACTTTGAATGTATAGAAAAGGCAGAAACAGGACAGATAAAACTCTGGAAAAAAATAGATTCCCAAGAATGGTTTAAAAGGTATCTTTTTAAACTTGCGAAAACTGGACATCCATGGTTATGTTTTAAGGATAGACATAATGAGCATAATGTTTGTCCAGAATATAGTGTAATAAACTCATCAAATCTTTGTACTGAAATCTCAATTCCCAATTCTCCAGAATCAACAGCAGTTTGCACCCTTGCATCAGTAAACCTTGCAAAACATATAAATGAAGACAAAACAGATATAGACTGGGATAAACTCAAAGACACAATAGAAACTATGGTTGTTGCCCTTGATAATATTCTTGATAAAAATTTCTATCCATCTGAAGAATCTCGTAAAAATACAATGGATTTACGACCTATTGGAATAGGATTAATGGGCTTTGCAGAAACACTAATAGAGCTTGGGATACCTTATGATAGCAATACTGCAGTGGAGTTTGCAGAAAAAATTGCTAAATTCATGAAAGAAACAGCTTACAGAAAATCTGAAGAACTTGCCAACGAAAGAGGCGCATTTCCTCACTATGAAGAAATGAAAGAGAAAGGAAAGCCTTATCCATATCCACCAAGAAGAAATGCAGTTTTACTTGCGATTGCACCAACAGCTTCAATATCTATCATTGCAGGAACAACTTCATCAATAGATAGCTACTTCTCAAATGTTTACTCAAGGGATACTTTATCTGGAAAATTTATAGTTGTAAATAAACAACTTATGAAAAAGTTAGAAGAACTTGATATGTGGAATGAAGAAATGGCAGAAAAAATAAAAGCAAATGGAGGTTCTATCCAGTATATAGATGAATTAGATGGAAAGATAAATAAAGCATTATTCAAAGGAGCTTATGAAATTCATCCAAAAAGACAAATAGATATAGCAGCCGCATTCCAAAAATACATTGACCAAGCAGTCTCAAAATCTATCTATATAGAAGAAGACCTTAGAGATGATATGTTTGATATTTACATGTATGCTTGGGAAAAGGGATTAAAATCAACTTACTACTGTTTTATTGATAAAACTATAAAAGGAGAAAAATATACCCAAAAGGTAAATAAAAGAGGAGTAAGGAGAGGTTTTGGACTTGTCAAGGAAAGAATAAAACAACAAGAAAACGATATAGAAGAAATAGAAAAAATGGCTAGGGAAAAATATGGAGATGAAGTGGTAGATAAAGTAAAATCTGGGAATATAGAAGCTTGTCCAACAGACCCACTGTTAAATAAAATCTGTCCAAGTTGCGAGTAAAATATAAGCCTTCCCTTCTATGGGAGGGCTATTTAGAATTTTTTACTAAATTGCTTTTTCTAAAATTAACTCTTCTATAGTTTTTGGTTTTGAAAGATAATAACCTTGAGCAAAATTAATATTGTAATCATTTAGTAAATTTAAGGTTTTAGAATCCTCAACGAATTCTGCCACGGTTTTAACATTTAAAGCATCAGCCATAGAGGATATTGCTTTTACTACCTTTTGGACAAACCTTCTATTTGGTAATTCTTTAATTAAAGAACCGTCTATTTTTAAAATTTGAAGACAATTACTTTCAATTAGTTCTATAACTGTCCTTAATGAAGAATACCCACTTCCAAAATCATCTATTGCAAATCTTACATTCCCAAATTCTTGTTTAATATTTTCTATTATAGAAATATCTTTTACAAGTTTTTGTTCTGTTATTTCAAAAGTTATTTCAAAATCTTTCATTTCTTTCATAAAAATACTTAAATCGTTTAAAAAGTCAGGATTAGTTAAAGACTCATAGCTAAGGTTTAAAAATAATTTATTAGACATTTTTTTTATTAAATCTTTCTTAAGCAATATACTTTCTAAAACCAAACTGTCTAATTTGGTGATTAGGTCAAGTTCGTATACTAAGTCTATAAAAACTCCAGCAGGAATTAAAGAACCATCATCTTTTTTTATTCTAGCAAGGCTTTCTAAATGAACTATATTTTCTTCTTTAATAGAAAAAATAGGTTGAAAAACTACTTCTATCATTTTTTGCTTTAGTTTACTTTGAATAAAAAATCTATCTTTATATTTTTTATTTAACCAATCTTTAATTTCCTGTTCCTCTTTTTCAGAAGTAGCTAGATAAATTCTATTTTCATTTAATTTTGCAAGTTCTTTTAAATGATGTAAAATTTGAACTAAATCTGTATAGGAAAATTCAGAATACTTATTTAATCTTAGAACACTAATACTAACTTTCAAATCTATAAAGTGTCCATTAATTTTGCAAGATTTTTCTACAGAAGATTTAATCTTACTTATCAGTTCCTTACAAAACTCTTCTGTAACATTTGTAGCAAGCATATAAAAATTTGCAGTATAGCCTTTAATTAAGAGAATATTTTCTCTTTTATCTTTTACAAGTTCTTCTAAAGCTTTGTAAGTTTCTTTTAATATTTTATTAACTTTTTCTTCATTATAAATTTGATTTAAAAATCTTTGTTTATAAATATCTATAATAAAAATAAAATTTCCTGAATTTGAATTATCTACTAGATACTTTAAAGTTTTGAAAAAATTTGTCTCCGTATCTGAAAATGCAGTGAAATATAAACCAGCTAAGGTTTTTGATAAATTCATACTATTTTCAATAAGCCCTTTTAAAGAAGCATAGGCTTCTTTATACTTTCCTTTTGAGAAAAAAACAAAAAATACATTAGAAGTTTGATGGATTACGTCGTGTAGCTTTTCCAAATACGTGCAGAGGTTTGAATCTAAACATACCATTACAGACTCTGGATAAGATAAGTATTTATAAAAATCACATTCTTTTGCTGTTATAATAGGAAATTTAGAAAGGTTATTTTCTTTTATACTGGAATAAATTTGCTGTAAAAAACTAATATGTTGATTATAAAGTAAATACTTTGTAAAAGGAGATTCAGCCAATTCTTTTATATTTTCTATTTCAGAAAGTATATACTGATAAGCTATCATATTTTCAAGGTTTTCTATATATGTTTTAATTTCTAGTAAAAACTCTTTAGAACTTATTTCCTTTTCTATAGATATTCTTTCAAGAAGTTTAATTTTTAGTAAGTCTATATTTTTAGATATAACAAAATAGGGAATTTTTAAATTTTTGTAGAATTCTTTTAGTTTTGAAATTTCTATATCATTTTGATGGGGAAAACCTTCTAAATAAGAGGATAAAATTTCCTCTTGAGTTTTTATTAAATCTTCTATAACTTTTTTATCTTTTATAAAAAAATAAGTATCACTATCATTTAAAATATCTTCTCTAATTTCTTTAAAAACCTTTGGTAAAAAATCTTTTAACTCACCCAAATAGTTCATTATTTTTACCTATTCTTTAAAAGAAACTTTCTAAAATCTTTCTAAACGCATTAGCAAAATTTTTACTCTAACAGCATAATGATAGCAAAAAAGATATATATTTCAAATATTTTTTTAATTTTTAATCATTTTTAGGTTAATGTTAATACGAAAGCTTTTTACAAAGGAAAAATCATATAAATTTAATTTTATTCTCAACAAAACTTGTATATATTTACTCGAATTTTAGAATATATTGCCAATATGTTAAAATCTATGAAAAAGTCTATAGAGGAATTTCTACATAGAAATGAATAAACTAAGGATTGCTTTAGCACAAATTAACTCTACTATTGGAGATATTAAAGGAAATACAGAAAAGATTATTAATTTTATCAAAGAAGCGAAAAATAAAGACGCAGATTTAATTGTTTTTCCAGAGCTTGCAATAACAGGATATCCTCCAGAAGATTTACTTTTTAAAGAAAGTTTTATAAACGAAAATTTAAAAGCATTAAAAGAAATATCAGAAGAAAGTAAAGATATTATTACAATTGTTGGATTTGTAAATAAAAAAGAAGATATTTATAACTCTGCAGGGATTTTATATAACGGAGAAATAAAAGCCATTTACAATAAAATTCATCTTCCAAATTATAGTGTTTTTGATGAAGTTAGATATTTTCAAAAAGGAAACGAACTTGTCTTATTAAATATAGATGATTATAAAGTTGGAATTTCTATCTGCGAAGATATATGGTATCCGGAAAATCCAATAAGCACACTAGCAGTTGAAGGAGCTGAAGTAATTATTAATATAAATGCTTCTCCATACTCTATTGGAAAGCCTAAGTATAGAGAAGAAATGGTAAAGGTTAGAGCAAAAGATAATTTAGTGTCTATTGTTTATGTAAATCTTGTAGGTGGGCAAGATGAACTTGTTTTTGACGGAAATAGTTTTGTGATTTTACCTGATGGGAAATTACAGGTTAAAGCAAAAGCTTTTGATGAAGAACTTTTATTTGCTGATATAGATTTAGACCAGATTTTTAGAATTCAGTTAAAAGATAATAGATTAAGAAACTTAAGAGCATCTTATAAAAGACAGGAAAATGTAATAGAAGTAAAAATAGACCATAAAATAAAACTAAAGGAAACTGTCCAACAAAAAATAACTTTAAATGAGCCTGAAATTGCATATATCTACAAAGCCCTTGTTTTGGGATTAAGAGATTATATACATAAAAATAACTTCCAAAAAGTTGTTTTGGGATTAAGTGGAGGTATAGATAGTTCGTTAGTTGCTACTATTGCTGTAGATGCCCTTGGAAGTGAAAATGTAAAGGGAGTTTTAATGCCTTCTAAGTTTACATCTAAAGAAAGTATAGAAGATGCATTGGAGCTTGCTAAAAATCTAAAAATAGAAACTTTTACTTTACCTATTGAAGAGATTTTTGAAAAGTATTTAGAAGTTTTAAACCCTCTTTTTAAAGGCAAAAAATGGGATACAACAGAAGAAAATCTTCAGGCTAGAATTCGTGGAAACTATCTAATGGCTTTATCTAATAAATTTGGCTGGATAGTTCTTGCAACTGGAAACAAATCTGAAATGAGCGTTGGATATGCAACCCTTTATGGAGATATGGTTGGAGGATTTGCTCCAATAAAAGATGTATACAAAACAACTATTTATAAACTTGCAGAATACAGAAACAGTATTTCGAAAGTTATTCCTGACAGGGTTTTACAAAAACCTCCTTCTGCAGAACTTAGACCAGACCAAAAAGATGAAGATGATTTACCTCCTTATCATATACTTGATGAAATTATAAAACTATATGTAGAGAGGGACATTCCAATGGAAGAAATTATCCAAATGGGATTTAATGAGAAAACAGTAAAAAGGGTAATAAAAATGATAGATTCAAATGAGTATAAAAGAAGACAGGCTCCAATCGGTATAAAAATAACCGAAAGGGCCTATGGTAAAGATAGAAGAATGCCAATTACAAATAGGTTCACAAATTAATGATGATGTTTTTCTTTGTTTTCTTTTCCAAAATAAATTTCCTCAAATTCTTCTAAAGTCTCTCTTAGTTTATCTACTACTTTTAAATCAACAGATTGTTTTGCTTTCATAGCATAGAAGTTTAATCTGTTCAAAAGTTCCAATTTTTTCAAATACTGCTCATACTTTTCATGATTTTTGCTATCGACAGGTTTTACTCTTTGGGTAAAGAAGTACTGCCATATAATATATTGAATTTTTTCTGCATGTTTATCCTTATTATCAATCCATCTAACAAGCTGATTTATTGCTAAAGGATTTTCTTTTTCTTTTGATAATTCTTGAATAGCTCTTATAGACTTTTCAATTGTTAAAATAGATTCTTGTATTTGACTTATCCTAAGTTCATCATGATAAATACCGCATGGGATTTCACAATGGGCAAATGTTTTTAATGAATAAATTAATGAAAAAGCAAAGACTAAAACTCCAAAAACTTTTCTCATAGTTTTTACCTCCCTAATTTTTGTAATTTTTAGTAAAATATACAAATAATCCGCGTAAAAATATGATTTTAATTCTTAAAGGGAGGTTTAAATGAAAAAAACGAAGAACTTTATTTTTATGTTGGTATTAACTATATCATCTTCTTTATTTTATAATTGCACAGAATATGTAAAAAGCATAGGAAAAAAAGATATAAAATTTGTTCCAAAAACTGAAAAGTATGGAAACTACACATTTGTTATACCTGCAAATTTTAAATTAAAAGAAGAAAGTTCTTTTATATATGAAAATAATGGTGTAGTAAGAGCTTATCTTGTATATACCGGTTTGGGTGATAAAAAGAAACTTGAGAAGTTCTTTGATGAGTATTTACCAGAACAAGGATGGAGGAAAATAACTAGTTTATATGGAGATATTGTTGTTTTAGGATATGAAAGAGGAAGCCAATTACTCTTGATAAAAATAGACAAAAGTTTAAATCTAAATATAGTAAAAATTATGCTTACTAAGAAATAGTTATATAGAAATTTTTGTAAACCACCAGCGACTAAAATCAAGAACTTCACAGGGAAGCTGCTTACTTATACTCTTATCCTTAATATTTGCTTTAATCTTACTATATAATCATGCAAGCTTTAAATATGTAGTTTTTTTTGAAACAACCTGCTTCATTAAATTCTCTACACCTGAAGTATATCTTTCATCCCCATAGTTTGTATTCTTTTGCCTTTTATTATATAGCTTATTGACTGATTTTCTATTACAACTGTTGCAAAACTTGATATTAAGTGTTTCCTTTTATCTTAAATCCTATTTGATTTTTTATGTATAGGTGTATTTTTTAATTTTTTATATAAATTTATTTAGAATTGCTACTAATTATTTTGAAGTAGGTAAGCTGAAGGTGAATCAAAATGGGTTTTAGGCAAAAAAATTTTTCTTCAATAAAAATAGAATAAAGTGATAAAATTAAACTATTCTAATTTTCCTATTCTAATTTTCTAATGGAGGGTTACTATGGGAGCAGATGCAGAAAGCACATGGTGGGAACTTGCTGGAATAATATTTTTTACCTTTATGGTGGTAACTGTGGGACTGCTTTGGGGACTTGCAATCAAAGCTAGCTATAACGAAGAAAAAATGAAAGAAAAGCAAAAGGAGCAAAAAGCTAATGAAAATTAAAAATTGGCCTTTAGTAATAATAACAGGTTTTGGTATTATCGCTATATTTTTAATAACTTTTATATTTATTCAAGGTCTTGCAATAAACACAGTTAGAGAAGCTTTAATAATGGAAAAGGCATATCCAAAAATAAAGCCCCAAGAGTATGTTAATGAGTTAAAAAGAATTGCTTCTAAAAATAATATAGAAATAAAGCTTTTATTTAAAGGCAATAATTCTTATCTTCTTCAAATTACAAGAAAAAAACTATCTGAAAAACTACTTAATGAAACTCCAAATGTTGCAGTTTTATCTGTGGTAAATGTTTCTATATACGATGTAGGAGATGGAACAGGATTAGTTGCAACAAATCCATATATATGGGATATAATAGCTCCAAACTCATATATAGATGATATAGCACAAGGATTTGGAGAAGAACTTTCTATGATTTTTGACTCAATTTATTGGGATTATAGAAAAAAACAAAAAATGTTAAAGGAGTAAAAATGCCATATATAGTAAGGGTTAGAAAAGAATTTCAAGCTGCACATTATTTAACAGATTATCATGGAGAACCTGAACCTTTACATGGGCATACTTGGGAAATAGAGGTTTTTATAAAAGCAGATAAATTAGATAATGGTGGTATGGGGTATGACTTTATTGAAATAGACAGGTTTTTAGATGAAATATTACCTAACTATAAATGTATGAATGATATATATGATTTTTCCCCAAGTGCTGAAAATGTTGCTAGATATTTATATGAAAAGATAAAAGAAAAATATCCATCACTTCAAAAAGTTGTAATATGGGAAACAAAACATGGCGGGGCAGAATATTATGAAGAATAAAGTAGGACTATTTTTATCAGGTTTACTATTTTTGACTAGCACAATTTTTGCAGATACGATTGTTTTAACCAAAAATAAAGCTACATATATTCAAGAAGAAGAATTTATGCTTGCAGAAGGGGAAAATATACTTGGTCCAGTAGAGCTTCATCCATTAAATACTTTAGAAATTTTAAACTTCGAGATTGAAAATGCAGAAGTTGTTGACTATATTTATGAACCTTCATCTTTAAACTGGAAAGAAAATTTAATAGGAAAAGAAATAGTTATTTCTGGAGATAGTAGAGTATTTAAAGGAAAAGTAATAGAAATAAAAAAAGATTTTATAACTCTAGATACAAAAAAAGGTGTAATTATTGTTCCAACACCTACTTTTCCATCGAAAATAGAAATAAAGAAAAGTTATTCTTCTTCTGCTTCACCAAAAATTACATTTAAGATAATTTCTAAAACATCTGGTGAAAGTAAAATTAAGATTTCTTATCCTATAAAAGGTATATTTTGGAAGGTAAGGTATTTGCAAAATAATAGAAAATTAGTAGCTTTTTTAGTAATAGAAAACAATACTGCTTTTTCTTTTACTTCTGTTGATATTTTCGTAAAACCTTTAAATAAAAAATTAGAAAAAGTATTTTTACCAGCAAATAGCAAAAAGATAATTAAATTTGATATAAAAAATGAAAAACTTCCTGAAGGTATTGTATTTATCTATGGAAATGGTATTTTTAAAGGTATCGGAAAGGTAAAATCTGGAAAATTAATTAAGTAAAGTTGATTACCATCTTATAAGCTTTATTTTTACTAATGTTAAATTTTTCAGCTAACTCTTTGGCTATATCCTTTGATTTTTTTCCTTCCTGTTTTTTTTCCTTTATAAAATTGTAAATTTCTTGCTCATTGAGATTTTTATTATTATCTTCAGGATAAACTAAAATTACAAATTCTCCTTTTTGTTTTTTAGGGTTTTTCTCAAAAAATTCTAAAATTTCTTTAGGATTTCCCCTTATAAATTCTTCATATAATTTTGTTAATTCTTTTGCTACAACTACTTGGCTTTTAGGTAGAATTTTCTGTATTTTTTCTAAAGTTTTAAGTAATCTTTTTGGGCTTTCATAAAATATGCCTGTAATTTGTAAATTTTTTAATTCATTTAAAACATCTTCCTTTTGTTTCTCTGATTTTGGTAAAAATCCATAAAATATAAATTTATCTGTGGGAAGGCCTGAAGCAGATATAGCAGTGATTACAGCAGAAACACCAGGGATAGGAACTACATTTATTCCTTTTTCTATGGCTTTTTTTACAATTTTATAACCTGGGTCAGATATAGTAGGTGTTCCTGCATCAGATACTAAAGCTACGTCATTTTCTTCTAAAAAATTAAGAAGTTTTTCTGATAAAATTTCTTCTTTAAAATCATAATAAGGAATTAATTTTTTTCCTTCTATTCCATAATGTTTCAGCAGTTTTTTAGTTTGACGGGTGTCTTCACAGGCAATAATATCAACTGTTTTTAAAATATTTAAAGCTCTTATTGTTATATCTTCTAAATTTCCAATAGGCGTAGATACAATAAAAAGTTTTCCCATTTGTTTTTTTCTTTCAAATAATTGATTTAAATTATTAAATATTGTATTCTAATGTGATGAAAAAATCTAAATTTAGGAGGTTTAAACCTGTATGGCAGTTGTTATCGTAAAAGAAGATGAAAGTTTTGAAAAAGCTCTAAAAAGATTTAAAAAAATATGTGAAAAAGAAGGCATCATAACAGAAATGAAAAGAAGAGAATTTTATGAAAAGCCTTCTGTTAAAAGAAAAAGAAAACAAAGAGCTGCAAGAAAAAGACTTATAAAAGCATTGAAGAAAAAAGGATTATTATAAGGAGTTTATATAAACATGGGTCTTTTGCAAATCTTACAAAATGAAATGAAACAGGCTTTAAAAGCAAAAGACAATTTAAAGTTATCTGTTATAAGAATGCTTATTTCTGAAATAAAAAAAGTTCAAATAGATAAGAAAAAAGAGCTTTCTGATGAAGAAATAATAGAAGTTATTCAAAGATATGCAAAGCAAAGAAAAGAGGCTATAAAGCAGTATAAAGATGCTAAAAGAGAAGATTTAGCTCAAAAAGAAGAACAAGAGCTTGAAATAGTTTCTAAGTTTTTACCTAAGCAGTTATCAGAGGAAGAAATTGTAAAAATAGTAGAGCAGGTAATTAAAGAAACAGGTGCATCTTCTATGAGAGATATGGGTAAGGTAATGAAAATGGTTATGGAAAAAGTTAAAGGTAGAGCAGATGGCTCTTTAGTTAGTAAAATAGTCAAGGAAAAGCTTTCTAATTAGCTTTTCTTCTTCTTTTACGATGGAAAGTGTAGGAAAAACATTAATTTTTCTTGGTTTAATTTTAGCTTTAATAGGTGTATTTTTATTATTTTTTGAAAAACTACCTTTGAATATAGGAAAACTTCCCGGAGATATTTATATCAAAAAAGATAATTTTGTATTTTATTTTCCACTTACAACTTCCATATTAATTAGCATTGTTTTAACCTTAATATTCCTTATAATTTCAAAGGTATCAAAATGATTAAGCTGTCTGATTATGATTATGAGCTTCCTAAGCATTTAATTGCGAAATATCCAGTAGAACCTAGAGATAGTTGTAAATTAATGGTTCTAAATAGAAAAACAAAGACCATAGAACATAGAATTTTTAGAGATTTAGGAGATTACCTAGAGGAAGGAGATTTACTGGTTTTAAATGATACAAAAGTTATCCCTGCAAGACTAAAAGGGAAAAAGGAAACAGGAGCAAATATAGAAATATTTTTGCTTAGACCTTTTTCTGAAAATTTATGGGAAGTTTTAATAAAAAATATTAAACGACTAAAAGAAGGACAGGAAGTTATAATAGCTAAAGATTTTAAGGTTAAGTTAGTTGAAAAATATAAAGAAGGAAAAGCAAAGGTTGAGTTAATTGGAAACAATATAAAACATCTTATAGAAAAATATGGACATATTCCTCTTCCTCCATATATTGAAAGAGAAGATGAAGAAAAAGATAAAAACTATTACCAAACAGTTTTTGCAAAAAAAGAAGGAGCAGTTGCATCTCCAACTGCAGGACTTCATTTTACAGAAGAACTTTTAAAAAAACTGGAAAAAAAAGGCGTAAATAAAGCATTTTGCACATTACATGTTGGACTTGGAACTTTTAGACCTATTCAAACAGAAGATATAACAAAACACAAAATGCATGAGGAATTTTATCAAATCCCTGACGAAACTTTAAAATTAATTGAAGAAACAAAACAAAAAGGTAAAAAGGTTGTTGCTGTTGGAACAACAGTTGTTAGGACGCTAGAAACCTATGCGCAAACAGGAAAAAAAGAAGGATTTAGTGATATTTTTATATATCCCCCATATGAATTTAAAATGGTAGATGCACTTATAACTAATTTTCATCTCCCCAAATCTACACTAATATTACTAGTATCTGCTTTTGCAAATAGGGATTTTATTTTAAAGGCCTATAAAATAGCTGTTGAAAAACAATATAGATTTTTTTCCTATGGAGATGCAATGCTTATACTTTAGGCTTACAAATTTCTAAAATACCATTACTATTACAGCTTGCTTCAATCCTATTAAGTGAGCCAAAAGCAAACAAATTTTTGTTGAGGAACTAGTTTCTTTCTTTACTTTTATCCATCATTTTTACAATGTGACCAATAGCCATAGATATTTCATGGATATTTTCTTTTAAGTTTTTAGCTACAAATGGACTTATATCTGGATTGTCTATAAGCATTTCTATTTGTATAAGATTGTTTCCTATTACATCGTATATGCTTTGTCCATTTATATTTAGTTCTTCAGGAAAAATTGGAAGTTTTTCACTTATAGATGGTAATGTAAAAAGTATCCATGCTAAACTTTCTGAAGATATTATAAACATGTCCCTCAAAATATTTTTATCTTTTATTTCTTCAATATAGTTTATAAGTTGAGATGTTTTTTCTAAAGTTTCTGCAAATTTATTTAAGATTAATAAGCTTTTTTCATAAGGTATAGATTCATTTTTTTGTATATATGTATTTATCTCATTTCTATTACTTAAAATAAAATACTCTAAATCACCTATTAAAAAACTAACAAACATATTACTGTCCTTCATTAGGTCTATATTTTACATATTTTTCAAGTTCTTTTCTAATTTTTAGCATTGCTTTTGTGTGAATTTGAGAAATTCTAGACTCTGTTAGATTTAAAACTTCTCCTATTTCTTTCATTGAAAGTTCTTCATAATAGTATAGAGTTATTATTAACTTTTCCCTTTCATCAAGATTTTGAGATATTACTTTAGTAAGAACTTCTTTTAGTTCTTTTTCTTCTACATATTTATCGGGAGTATCATCATTTATAGAAAGAATTTGCCATAGCTTAGATGTATCATCTTCCTCATTTCCAATGTTTGTTTCAATAGATATTAGTCCACTATTCATAACTTTTTCTGCCCTTCTTATATACTCATCAACAGGAATACCAAGATACTCTGCAATTTCTTCTGCTGTAGCTTCTCTTCCTTTATTTTGTTCTACTTCCAAAATAGCAAGCTCTATTTCTTTAGACCATTTTCTTATATTTCTAGGCACCCAATCTAACTTTCTTAACTCATCAATTATTTGTCCTCTTATTCTAATTTCTGCATATGTAGAAAGTTTTACTCCTTTTGATTCATCATATTTTTCTATTGCATCTACTAAACCTAATATTCCTGTGGCTTTAATTACAGCTGATTCTGATCCTGAGTTGCCGCAACGTTTGAAGCAGCAGAATATCGTTTT
>DTZN01000254.1 GCA_012961365.1 Hydrogenothermaceae bacterium | reverse complement strand
TCTGCTAAGATAATAGCAGATTCTATTGGATGTATATAATATGGCTCTCCAGATTTCCTAAACTGGTTTTTATGTTTTTCAATTATGTAATAAATAGCATTCCTTATTTGGTTTTTATCTTCTTTAGAAAGGTAATCTAACTTATCTAAAAGTTTTTTTATTAATGCATCTTCATCGCTCATATCACTGCTTCCAACCAGTTATCACCAAGGTCAGCTATAATTTCTAACGATGGGTCTACATTTTTTTTCAAATCATCAAGTATTAACATAAGTTCTTGAACACAATCAGGAGAAACCAGCAAGTCTAATTTCCCTTCTTTCCCAACTCTTGTCCTAGGCAAAGCTATTCTTCCATGTCCATCTATAATCATAGATATAAAGTTTAGTTTTTTCGGATTTACCTTCAAGACCAAATTTACACTTTTTCTTGGAGGATTTGAAAGTTTTTGTAGAATATCTTTATCCATTAAAACTTTACTCCAAGTAAACTTACTTGAGAAATTGTATCTAATTTGTAATGATTTAAATTTATCCTTTGAATCTTTATCTCTGGAAAACCCGCATGCATTTTACCGTTATTTATTTCTACAAGAGTAGTTTGAGACTCATATACTCCAATACCAAAACCAACAATAAGTCCAATTAATAATCCAGTTCCTATTTTACCTCCAAAATCTTTACTATCAATTAAATAGAAAGCACCTCCAGCTAACGCACCAACTCCTGCTCCATATAATGTATCTCTAAATATGATTTCTCCATCTAAAGCTTTAGAAGAAGAGGTTAATAAAGAAACTCCTAAAACTAAGCTTAAAATTAAACTTTTTATTTTTTTCATGAAATTTTTCTCCTTATAAATTTCGTATTTGTCTTATTATTATTATATATTCTCTCAAAACAATTTCTTTACTATCAAAATTTTTAGCTATAAAAGAAAGCTGGTTTAAAAACCCTTTTATCATATCTTTGTTTTCACTAGAAGATACAATATAAGCATCTTTTAAATACTTCTTGCTTTGTTGCAAATAAGCTTTTGCAAGTTCTAAATTTTTATTTTCATAAGCTAAATAACTGGCATATATACTATTTTTAAATCTTATAAGTAGTAAATTTTCTTTAAATCCTATTTTAACCATTGGATCTAGAGCAATTTCTATCGCTTTTAACACTTTTTTTCTATTCTTTGCTTTCAAATTGTCATAAGCTATTGCCAAAAACATTTTTGCATTATATAAAGGTTCATCAATTGACGGCATTGATATATTCGTTTTTAGTTCATTTAAATAATTTGCTATTTCTTTATTTTTAGATGTATCATAATTTTCTATAAATTTGTTTAACTTGTCTAATATATTTTCAGCAACAATTATACTTGCTATTAAATTTTGAATATCAAATTTTAATGAGATTAAATCTTCTTTATAGTATTTATCTGGAAAATTGTTAATTCTTTTTATTAAAGTTTCTATCTTTTTTTTCAAAGAATAAGAAGGGGAGAATATAGATGCTTCGTTTAGAAAAAATAATGCTGATTCAATATAAGCTAAGGCTTTATATAATTTTCTTTCCTTTACTTTTGCATAAGCTTGTAGTGAGGTATTTAACGCTTTTAATGTGTATGTTTTTACTAAGCTTATCTCACTATCACTTATACCTGATGGTAGATAAAAATTTTTTTCTTGAGATTTAGCTTGAACAAAAAATAGTAAAAACAAAAAAGGGCTAAGTAATATTTTCTTCATGATATATAAAACAAAAGGGGCTACAATGCCCCTAATATATTATTTTTCTTTTATTCTTAAAATTACTTCATCAGGATTTACTTGGTCTCCAACTTTTGCAAATATTTTTTCAACAACACCACTTATAGGAGCATGGATTTCATTTTCCATTTTCATTGCCTCAACCATTGCTACAGTTTGACCTTGCTTTACTTCTTGTCCTTCTTCCACAAGAATTTTAGCTACCTTACCAGGCATTGGAGCTACAACATCTCCAGGTTCTGATGCTTTTGGTAATCCTTCTCCTCCTACTGTCGTAGTTGTTGTTCCTCCTTGTCCAGAAACAATAGCTTCTTTGTAAGGAGTTAGTTGGATTTCTTCTAATTTCCCATCTACTCTTACATAGTATTTTCTAGGTTCATTATCATCATTTATAGACACACCTTCTATTTTAACTTTGTATTTATCTCCATGGTAAACAACATCAAACTCAACAGGAGCTGCTGCACCTAGAACATTACCATCACCAATTTCTGCAGGTTCAACAGCATCAACAGGTTCAGGA
>DTZN01000253.1 GCA_012961365.1 Hydrogenothermaceae bacterium | reverse complement strand
TCATGCCTGATCATAGTATATGTCTCTTTTGAGAAAAAAGATTTTACTAAAGATCTCCATTTGTTATTAACTGGATAGCTAAATACATTGTCAAAAATACCAGATTCAATTAAACTTTTAGCCGGATATTCTTCTTTTTCTGAAACTATTATATCTGATTCTATATTTGCTAATTTTTTTAGAAAATACGATCTATAAAAAACAACCATAGAATAACCATTTTTTGGTGGATAACTTACGGGTATTGGTGAAACTACTAAGATTTTTTGGGAAGTATTCATGGTAACTCCCTCGGTTTCCCAACTTTTCCAATAATACCATCTATTATTCCTTTTAACAAAAGCTTAATTCTTTGTAGTTTTCTGTCATCAAACAACAAAATACCCAATATTTTTCTGGAAACTTTTTTTAAGTTCGGACCTAAAATATATATCCACATATGAAAAGTCCCCCAATGTTTTTTAACAAAATATATATGATTTCTAATATCCAAATAGCCCGTTATTATAAATCTTGAAAAAGAAGGTCTAATACTGGTTCTCCATAAAAATTTTTTCATCTTTCCACTTCCGCTACTTGCACCTTCCTTATGCCATATTTTACTTTTACCACAACAATATAATTTCCATCCGTTTCTAATCGCTCTCATACAAAAGTCTGTATCTTCTGCCCACATAAAGTAGTTCTCATCTAACAGACCTATATCTTCGAAAACCTCTTTTCTTATTAGAATACTTGCACCAACTATATAACCGCTATCTAATTCAAAAATTTTGTTAAAATCTTGTTTGTCTTCTTCGTTAGAAAATAAATAATTGCCCTTCCCTGCATTTTTCCAAGTCATTTTAGTTGTTCCACAAAGAGTTTGTAAAGTAGTAGGAATATCATATCTTAACAATTTTGAACCTACTATTCCTATCCTATTGTTAGAATCTATTACCTTAACCATTTCAAGTAAGCTATTTTTTTCTATAACGGTATCATTGTTTAAAATCCATATATATTTACAATCATCTTTCTCCAAGGCGTATTTTATTCCTACATTGTTTCCACCAGCATATCCTAAATTTTCTCCAGTTTGAATAAATATTAAAGGATATGTTGTAGTAATACTCTTAGATATTCTTCTTTTTAATTTATCCTCTAAAGATTTATTACCACCTTTCTCAGCTTCTTTACGTGTATAATAAACAAATGGAATTGGTTTTTTAACAGGTGGAAAAGATAAATGTCTTAAAAAATGTTTTGGATTAACCCATACATCTAATTTTCCTTCAGCCCAAGCTTTTATATACTCCATGGAATTATTGGGAGAATTGTTATCTATAACTATGACTTGATAATTAGGATAATTGTTTCGCAAAACACTTTCCAAACATTCAATAGTATCTGCCCAGCCATTGTAATTGAGAATAATTATGTAAACTTTAGGATTTTTCATTTTTACTTTTGAGCTACTACTAAATATTGTATAACGAGAAATTCTTCTAAAAATCCGAAAGTTAATTTATTTAGTAAATTTCGTTTGGGTGGAAGTTTATATGTAATTTTACGGATTTTATAATCAGCCCCTAAGAAAAGTTCCTCAATATTCTTTTTACAAAAGAACCTAAGATGAGTAATATCTAAAATTCCCTCTTGGGTATATTTAAAATCTCCTTTTAAAAATATAGAAATCATTGTTTTTACTTCTCGAATATTAGGAATACTTGCTATAAAATAACCACTAGGTTTTAAATATTTCTTTAAT
>DTZN01000252.1 GCA_012961365.1 Hydrogenothermaceae bacterium | reverse complement strand
ATATATTTATCAGATAACCTCACGATTGTTTTAAACTTTTTTCTTTTAAAAAAATAAGAAAATATTTTTCGTATTATTTTTCTTTTTATTTTTAGTATCATGTCAGTCTTTTTCCAATAAATCATTATAAATATCATTTAATTTTTCTGCCAAAACTGCCCAGTCTCGCTCTTTTACAACCCAATTTCTTGCATTTTTACCTATTTTCATTCTTAAATTATCATCTTTTAATAAGAGTTCTAATTTTTCCGCCAAGTCTTCTATATTGCTTTTCTTAAAAAGTATTCCATTATATCCATCTTCTATGATTTCAGCGATAGCAGCGACATCAGAACCCAAGACTATTTTCTCCATAGCCATTGCTTCAAAAGGTTTCAATGGAGATACCATTTCGCTCACAGGTAATGCTTTTCTTGGTAAAGGAGCTATATCGATGAGTGAATAATATTGTTCAACATCATCATGGGGAATCCTACCTGTGATGATAACCAGATCATCAACTTTAAGTTCAGTGATTCTTTTCTTTATAGTTTCAAAATACCTTCCATCTCCGACTAAAAGAAATTTAAAGTTACCTATATTTTTTTCTTTTAATTTTGCTATGGCTTCTACTAATAAATCAATACCTTCATACTCAACAATAGACCCTATATAGCCTATAACAATTTCATGATCTTTTATATCTAACTCTTTCATTAATTTCAAGTCTTTAGATAGGGGTTGAAAACTGTCTGTATTTACTCCATTGGGAAGAACAAAAATTGTATCTTCATTTACACCTCTATGTACTAATTCTTTTTTTAATTCATGGGTTATTGTAACCACTATATCAGCACTTTTGGCAGCTTCAATTTCAAGTCTTTTTATCATCTCAAAATGTTCACTGTTTTCCCATTCAGGTTGCCTAGAAATTCTTGTAATTTCCCACAGTCCTCTCACTTCATATATACTTTTTACATTGAGTTTCTTTGCTGCATAATTAGCAGCTAATCCATTCACAAAATTTGAAGCACTATGAACAAGAGAGATATCATATTTTTTAATATGTTCAACTAGTCTTTCTCCATACTGAATGAGATATTTATCTAATACCATATAATTTAACCAATAATCTTCTGAAGGTAAATGAAAATATTGTATCTCATCAACCCTATGTTTTTTAGTTTGCTTTTCTTCTCTAAATTTAACCAAATCATGTGGATATCCAAGCCTCGTTATAGCATGTATATCTTTAAACTTTTTTGCACCCTCAAGTAAACCATGGGCTCTAGTAGAATACCCATTTGAGTGATAAGGTAAAGAATTATTTAAAACATACAGCACTTTTTTTGAAGATTTACTTTTATACTCCCCTTCTACACTTGGCATAACAAACCCATTCTCTTTTAAAAATAGATAAGAAGTATAGATTTCCATTAACCTGTTATGCTTATCATACATCTTATCTAACGCAGTGTTTTTAAGTGCTTTAGTGATTTTTCCTAACTCAAAATATGCTCTGGAAAGTTTTAGAGAGTACAATCTGTTTTTTTCATTTAAAATAATTTTTAGTCCATATTCCACTGCTTTATTATAAGCTGATTCATTGAAATATATTTCAAATAATATTTTATTTTTAACTAAAACTTTTTTCTTTTTTGACAACTCGTTAAAATACTGTGATAAGATTTTATCAATAGTATCTATCTCTTCAAGATTAATATTATTGGCGATACAAATAACAAATCTATCTAAAATAGATTTATCCTTTGTAAGCATAAAATATTTTTTATAAAACAAAAATGCATTCTCATATTCTTTTAAAGCATATGCTCTTGCAGCTATAACTTTTAGTAATGCTTTATCCTCTAATCTATCTAATATACCCAACCCAACATCTACTGTTGTTCTAAATTCTTTTTGATGAATTTTTCCGAGTAAATATTTTTCCAGTATTAAAACAATGTTTTCATCATAGAATTTAAAACTATTGATATATTCTACAGCTTCTTCAAGTGATTCATGTTGTAATTGGTCTAGAATAAGTTTTGTTTCTTTTACTGATATCTCATCCACATTGATTGCACGTGGTGTATTTTCATCTTCTAGCCATCGTTTTCTTGTATTAAGTACTTTTCTAAATTTTTTATCTGCACCTAAAAGAACTGCCTTTTCTCCATAATCTACTGCAAGCTTTGGATGGTTTCTTTTTGCTAAAATAAAAAAAGTTTTATTGAGTTGCATTTTTAAATCAGGTCTTCGTCTTGTAGCATTTCTCATCCACTTCATCGTCTCTTCTACACTATGAGTAGAATAGAATTCTTTCAATTGACTGATACCATACTTTCTTTTTTCCACAAGTCTTTTTCTATTTTTTAATACCTTGTGTATATCAGAAGAAAATTCAATATATTGTGCTCTCTCCCCATGTACTATGGCGATTTCAGGATGTGAGTTTTTCCAAAGTGAAAATAGTATTCGATGTACGTGTAGAGCTTGAAATTCCTTTTCTTGTATCTTAGTTTCAAGCCAAATTTGAGTTTCTTCTATACCAGACGTTTTTAATTTTAGAACAATATGTTTTTTTGTTCTTTGATAAGGTGTTTTGTATAATTTTAATACCTTCAATACTTTTTTTATCATAAATAATCTTTTAAAAATCACTCAAGACTATTAAGACTTTCATACCGCTTCAAGTCTCCTATTTTTCTATATCGAGAAGCCAAGACTTTGATAAATTTAGGATCTTGTTCTTGCTTTATCACCTCTTCACCATATTTTACAGCTTCGCTTGTATAGGTATCTTTTAATTTACTAAATGCTACTTTATTAGCCAATAACTCAAGCTCTTGATAGCTGTCTACAAAATATTCTATATGTTCTTTAATTTGTGTAAATGAAGCTTTTTTCATAATAAACTCATCTAATTCTTGCTTAAATATGGTCATTGGAATTTTCTTAAAAACAAACGCATTATATTTTGCATGCTGACCTAGTCTCTTGTATCGTACAGCCAAAACTTTCATAAATTTTGGATCATCTTCTATTTTTATAACTTCTTCACCATATTTAACAGCTAATTCTAAATCTATATCTTTTATGAGTGAAAAAAATGCTTTTTTGTATTTTAAAGTATCACTTGGATTCAGTGTTATCATAGACTTCAATTCATCTTCTATATCTTCTATAGAAATATTTCTTTCGATCATTTCACGAAACTTCTCTTTTACTTGTTTGTATTTTAAAACTTTTTTCATTTTTTAACCTTCTATAATTTCTTTTTGATTATCAAAAACCAATTTGATAGTATTATCTTCTATCAACACTAAATCAAAATCTATCTTTTTATTAAAGGAGAACATGCTACCAAGACTCACATGATGACTTTCGATTTCATTATAAATGACATAATTATCGACTACTTCATTGTGTCCTAATGCTCTGTAGCCTTCTATGTCGCCTTCATTACCTTTTGAAGATACAATGTCCTCATGTATAGTATTTTCACTTATTTCCAAGGCCTTCATTTTAATATGCATCACCACATCATCAGTGATACGTGACTCTAAAAAGCCACCTTCTTCACTGATATCCAAGTCTTGATGCAAGTGAAAAATCTGTTTGTAATTTTTAGGATCTTTAGATCTTAACACATCAATCACAAACAAAAACTCCATAGGCTTATAAAAAATATGCCTATCATGAGAAGCCACAAAATACTCATAGTAATGTGCTGTCTTTAAATGGTAATGGTTTTCTTTTTTCTCTGTTTTCTCTAATTTGGAAGTAAAAAAGTACTTTCTGTCAAGTCTATAATCTTCATTGTTTATCATTAATACATTATGTGCCCTTGTACTGCTACAATACTGCCTAAAAGGGTTATCCTTAACATAAGAATACTTTCCCGCATCTACAAGTATATTTTTACCGTATTCATAAAGTAAAATATTAAAAAAATCTGCATGTCTATGTGCTCTATTTAAAAACGCTGTATCAAAATATAACATCGAGGGGTTATCATTTTCTTCATACACATATGTATATCCACTCTCTTTAAAATGAGTTATGCCCTCTTTTATCTCTTCTTCTTTTCGAGGTTTTATCACTTTATAATCTGAATCTCCTGTTAATAAAGTTTCAGCATTTGGGAAATGCATATACGCACAATTTTTCTTAGCTTTTTCTAATATTTTAAATATTTCTATACTATCAGGGTATATTTCTTTAGATAAAATTTTTTCAAATGTATTAAGAATAAATGAATGATAATTGGCTGAATTTTCTTTATGAATGCCTTCTTGAAAAAACTGATTATAAAAGATTTCTAACATCTTCTTTTCTGTTTGTTCTTTTAATATTTTCATATCACTAAAGTTACCAGGGAATAATCTTAACAATAGCATTAGACCATGTACTTGAAATATAGCATGGTTCCCAGATGCCAATTTTTGTATTTTTAGTGCTTTAATGTGTAGATTTACCAACATGTAAAAATCATCTAAATACTTTTTAAATGAATGTGTATCTTCAAGTTTGACTATAGCTTCAAGTACAAAGGCGATTTTCATAGACCTCAAGCCAGTTGCCATGTCGTGCCAAGCAAAAGAATTGTTATTCTCTCTATCAAAATCAAAATTCTTTTTAGTATCTACAATATCTCT
>DTZN01000251.1 GCA_012961365.1 Hydrogenothermaceae bacterium | reverse complement strand
CAAAATTGCCTCCAAAGAGAAATCATAGGGAATGTTTTTTCTATGATTTCTCAGACTATTCTACAAAGGAATTAATAAGAATATTTTTAGTTTAACTTTAATTTTCATTTTACTTTTGAAAATTTCCTAATTGCATTAGCAACTCTATCTAAGGTTCCCTTTTCTCCAAGCTTAGACTTTACAGTTTTTAAGTTTTCCTGCAGTTCTAGATATATATCAGAATTAGAAAGCACTTTTAATGAATAATTTGCAAGATTAACAGGATTACAATCTTCCTGTAAAAATTCTTTTATAACTTCTTTACCACTAATAATATTAGGAAGACCAAGATATTTCACAGATACTAACTTTTTACCTATCCAAAATGTTAGTGGTGAAACTTTATATACAAGAGCAAAAGGCTTTCCTATAATAGAAGCTTCTAATGTTGCCGTTCCAGAAGCTATTAGTGAAAATACAGATTTTTCCATAACTTCGTAAGATGGATATGTAAAGTCTTTTTTAGTTATAACCTTAACAGGCAATTTAGAAAAATTTTTCACTACACTTAAAACATTTTTTAACTGATTATCTGTTGATGGAATAACAAAGTAAAGACTTTTTTCAACTTTGTGTAAAAGACTTGCAGTTTTTAACAAAATTGGTAGTAAAACTTTAACCTCACTTTCTCTACTTCCTGCAAGCAAACCAAATATTTTTCTACTTTTATTAATTCCTAGCTTATTTTTAAAGCTATCTTCTGTTTCTTTTGTTTTAACTATATCCAAAAGAGGATGTCCAAGGTATAAAAATTTAAAATTTTTTCCAATGTATTCTTTGTAAAAATTTTTTTCAAAAGGAAATATAGATATAAGTAAATCTGTATTTTCCACAATTTTAGAAACTCTACCTTTTCCCCATGCCCATACCTGAGGAGCTATAAAATAAACAGTTTTTATTCCTCTTTTTTTTGCTTCTTTTAAAAGTTTTAGATTAAACCCAGGAAAATCTATAACAATAAGTAAATCTACCCCCTTATCCAATTCTTCAATCGCTTTTTTTAGAGCTATTTTTATATTCCTGTATTTAGGGATTACTTCTGTTAAACCAACAACAGATATATTTTCTATATTTTCTATACTCTTAACATTTAGCTTTTCTAAATTAGAACCTGTAATACCAACCCATTCAAACTCAGGCAATCTTTTTACAAGCTGCGCACCATACATATCCCCAGAAACTTCACCGACACTAATAAAGGCTTTTTTCCTCAATCTTTACCTTCTTTTGGTATTATATAAACACCAATTATTATAAGCTTAAGTCATAAAAATGGGGAGAAAATTTTTAGTAATTTATTTATTAATTTGTTTTCTATTTAGTTTAAGTATATCTAAAGAGATTTTAATAGAAAATAAGGGTAATTATATTCTTCTTAAGAATATTCCTGAAACAAAATCAAACCACAAAAAAACAAAGTCTTACAGAAAATATAAAAAACAAAAAAGAAAGCAACATAAATACTTTGTGGATAAAAAAAATGGAAAAATCTTCCATAAACCAGATTGTAAATTTGCAAAAAAAATAAAGCATAAAGTAAAATTTAAATCTAAAAAACAGGCAAGAAATGCAGGACTAAGACCGTGCAAAGTTTGCAAACCATAAATTTTGATATAATATTAAACTATTTTAGGACACCTTTGAAAACTATATAAAACCTAACAAAAAGTTTCAAATTTTTATTGATTTATAAATTTTTATTGATTTATAATAAATTATAAGAAATTTTATCGGTAATGTCAAAGAGGGACCAAATTTGAAAATAGCAGTAGCTGGTGCAGGATATGTAGGACTTTCTAATGCAATTTTACTTGCTCAAAATAATGAAGTAGTAATAAAAGATATAGATGAAAATAAAGTAAACCTTATAAATCAAAAAAAATCTCCAATTATAGACAAAGATATAGAAGATTACCTTGCAAATAAACCTTTAAATCTAAAAGCTACTACTGACCCAAAACAAGCTTACGAAGATGCAGATTTTGTGATAATTGCAACTCCAACTGATTATGACCCTATAACAAACTACTTTAATACAAAATCTGTAGAAGCAGTAATAAGTGAAGTTTTAGATATAAACCAAAATACAACAATAGTTATAAAATCTACAATACCTATTGGATATACAGAAAGTATAAAACAAAGATTTGGAGTAAAGAATATAATCTTTTCACCAGAATTCTTAAGAGAAGGAAAAGCTCTTTACGATAATCTTTATCCATCTAGAATAGTTGTTGGAGATAAATCAGAAAAAGCAAAACAGTTTGCAAAGCTTTTGCTTGAAGGAGCAAAGAAAAAAGACGTTCCTGTGCTATTTACAGGTTCCGTGGAAGCTGAAAGTATAAAACTATTTGCTAATACATACCTTGCAATGAGAGTTGCTTTTTTCAATGAACTTGACACCTTTGCAGAAACACATGGATTAAATGCTAAAGAAATTATAGAAGGAGTATGTTTAGACCCAAGAATAGGTATGTATTACAATAACCCTTCCTTTGGTTATGGAGGATATTGCCTTCCAAAAGACACAAAACAATTACTTGCAAACTATCAAGAGAAAAATATCCCTACATACTTAATAAAAGCAACTATAGAATCTAACTTAGCAAGAAAATACTATATAGCAGAGCAAATAGTAAAAAGAAATCCTAAACTTGTTGGGATATATAGACTTAGTATGAAAACAGGCTCAGATAACTTTCGTTCAGCAGCAATAATAGATATTATTGAATACTTGAAGGCAAAAGACATTGGGATTATAATATATGAACCTTTAATAAAAGAGGATAAATTCATGGAATTTCCAGTAGAAAAAGATATAAACTCATTTAAACAAAAATCAGATTTAATAGTTGCAAATAGATTTTCAGATGAATTAGAAGATGTAAAAGATAAAGTTTATACAAGAGATATTTTTGGGGAAGGTTAGAGGTTATTATGAATAGCAGTGAAAAAGCTAAAAAAGGTTTTACATTAATAGAAATATTAGTTGTTGTAGTTATCATTGGATTACTAGCATCTTTGGTTGCTCCAAAATTATTTAGCAAGTTATCTTCTTCTAAACAAAAAACAGTAAAAGCCCAAATTCGAATGATAGAAACTGCCCTTGATGCATTTAAAATTGATGTAGGTAGATATCCAACAGAAAGTGAAGGTTTAAAGGTTTTATGGGAAAATCCTAATAATATAAAAGGGTGGGATGGTCCTTATTTACCAAAACCTGTAAAATCCGACCCTTGGGGCAATCCATACATATACAAAGTACCGGGAGATAATGGAAGACCTTTTGAACTTAAATCTTTAGGAGCAGATGGAAAAGAGGGAGGAGATGGAGAAAATAAAGATATTTCTGTTTGGGATACAGAATGAACAAAAAATTAGGTGAAATCCTTGTTGAAAAAGGATACATATCAAAAGCAGATTTAGATACGGCACTTTCTATACAAGAAAACTATGGAGCTAAAATCGGAAGAATATTAATAAATATGGGTGTTATTACTGAAGAACAACTAATAGAAGCCCTATCTATACAATTTGATATACCACATTTGTTAGATTTAGAAAAATTTGATTTTCTTAATATAAATATACCTTTGGAAGTTCTTGTAGAAAATCTAATATTTCCCTTTAAAGAAGATGAAAGATATATACATATTATTACCAATGACCCATTAAAAACAGAAATTTTTTCCTTTATAGAAAATATAACTGGAAAAAATTTATCCATTTATCTGTCAACAGAAGATAGAATAAAGCCATTAATAACACTAATAGAGGGAGATGTTTTAACAGAAACAGATGAAACAACTTACTTTTTAGAAGATGAAATAGAAAAGCTAAAGGAACTTGCATCAGAAACACCTGTTATCAAGCTTATAAATTCTATCTTTACTAAAGCTATAGAAAAAATTGCCTCAGATATACATTTTGAATCTTTCAAAGATAACATGAAAGTAAGATTTAGAATAGACGGTCTTTTAACAACAGTAGAAACTATATCAAACACTTTAAAATTACCTGTAATTACAAGATTAAAGCTTATATCTGGAATGAATATTGCAGAAAACAGACTTCCTCAAGATGGTCGTATCTCAATAAAAATAGCTGGTACAGAAATAGATATAAGAGCATCTTCTGTACCAACCCAATTTGGAGAAAGCTTTGTTCTAAGGTTGCTAAAAAAAGAAAGTATAGATTATTCTTTAGAAAACCTTGGTTTTTATAATGACCATATTGATTTAATAAAGAAGATAACCCAAAAAGCAAACGGGATTTTCCTAACAACAGGGCCAACAGGTTCTGGAAAAACAACAACATTGTATTCTATATTAAACTGGCTTAATAACGAAAAGGTAAAAATAGTTACTGTAGAAGACCCTGTTGAATATGAGTTTAAAGGTATAAACCAGATACAAATAAATCCTGATATAGGTTATACATTTGCATATGCTTTAAGAAGTATATTAAGGCAAGATCCTGATATAATTATGGTCGGTGAAATGAGAGATAAGGAAACTGCAGAAATAGCTATTCAATCATCTCTTACAGGACATCTGGTTTTGTCAACTCTTCATACAAATAGTGCTCTTGCATCAATATCAAGGCTTATTGATATGGGAGTGGAGTTTTTTCTTATAAAAGCATCTATAATAGGTTTAATGGCTCAAAGACTTGTAAGGACTTTATGTGATTATTGTAAAGAAGAAGTTGAATTTTCCGAAGAAGAAAAAGCCTTATATAAAATAAACACTCTCTTAGAAAAATATAAAGTAAATTACTCCCCAAAAAGAGCTGTTGGTTGTGAACATTGTAATTATACCGGGTATAAAGGAAGAACAGTGATAGCAGAAGTAATTCCTTTTGATAATAAACTTATAAAAGAGTTTGAAAAAGACAAAAGTTTTAATAATATATCTAAACTTGGATATAGATCTATTTTTGAAGATGGTTTATTAAAGGTAATAGAAGGAAAAACAACAATAGATGAAGTATTAAGAGTAGTTTCATAATGATTATTTATGAAGGAATTTCCCCTTCTGGAGAAAAAATAACAGGGAAATTTGCCGGTTCAAAGCAAGAACTTTTAGAATATCTAAAGTCAGAAAAAATTATCCTTGTTTCTATAAAAGAATATAACCCCGAAAAAAAGAAAGGAAAATTATCTGTAGAAAAAATATACTCGACTATAGAGCAATTATACTATTTACTGTCAGCAGGACTAAAAATAGATAAAGCAGTTTATACAATAATAAAAAATCTTAATGATAAATCACTAATAGAATTTTGGGAAGATATACTAAAGATGCTTAAAGAAGGTAAACAGTTTTCTGTTGCGTTAAAAGAGGTATCAATGCATAAAAATATTAATATTCCTGATTTTTACATAAATATTCTTTCTGTAGGAGAAACAATTGGAGATATAAAAGCTTCTTTAAAAACAATGATGGAAGATGTAATCTTTAAACAAAATCTAAAAAAAGAAATAAAAAGT
The DNA here is from genome assembly GCA_012961365.1 of Hydrogenothermaceae bacterium. Classification (GTDB taxonomy): domain Bacteria; phylum Aquificota; class Aquificia; order Aquificales; family Hydrogenothermaceae; genus Hydrogenothermus. Next base: position 1,395 of record DTZN01000251.1, on the reverse strand, counting down.
TCTTTGTCTTATCCAGTATTTCTTATAATTATGAGTATCATAACTGTTTTTACAGTAGCCGTTTTTATTTTACCTAAATTTGCACAAATATTTTCCCAAGATGAGATTTCAAGATTACCAGCAATATCAAAATTTGTAATAAATTTTGGTTTATATATAAAAGAAAATTTATCCTTTATTGTTTTTGCAATTATTGCTTTTATACTGATAGGTATATATTCTTTCAGATTAAAAAAAACTAAACAATTTATTATGGATTTGTTATATAAAACTCCATATTTAAGCCATATTCTAATAAAATTAGAACTTTCCAATATATTTTCATCGTTATCTACCATGTTAAAAGGTGGGATACATATAAACAGAGCTGTTAAACTCACAAAAACAGTAACTAACCATCCAAACTTAAAAAATGTCCTTGAAGAAATTCAAAATGAATTAAAAAAAGGCAGAAAAATTAGTCAAGTATTAAATAAATATCCTTTTATACCATATGATGCAGTTGCACTTATATCAGTAGGAGAAGAAAGTGCAAAGCTTGAGGATATTCTAGAAAAGTTAAGTGAAAAGTATATCACAGAATTTAAAGATAGTATATCAAAACTTCTTGGTTTATTAGAGCCAGTAGTTATTGTTTTTGTAGGATTTTTTATAGGTTTTATAGTAATAGCTATATTACTTGCAGTTTTAAGCATAAGTGATGTATTCTAAAAAAGGATTTACACTAATAGAAATTCTCATTATTGTTGCAATAATTGCCATCGCTATTTCTATTGTTTATCCTCTATCAACAAAAACTTTAGACAAATTTAATAAATATATAAAAAATGTAGAAAAAAAACATATATTAAAAAAAGAAAAATTTAAAAAGTTTTTAAATGATGAGTAATAAGGCATTCTCACTAATTGAGGTTTTAATAGCAACACTTATATTATCAGTATCTATAATGGTAATAAGTGCAACTTTAAAGCAGTTTTTCGTATATAAAAACAAACTAAATAAATACCAGTTAATATATACAACAACAATGTCTCTTATAGATAAAATTTCATTAGAAAATCTTTTAAAAAATCCTTCTTCACAGGGAAAATTAAATGGTTTAAAGTATAAATACAAAGCAACAATCATCGAAAGGAAAACAAATGCTTTTAGCTATATATCCGAAAACCTTGAAAACCAAATGCAAACTGGAAGTTTTGAAATAATGGAGTTCATGTCTATTGGGCAGATTTTACAGAGCATACTACTTTTGTTTTTTGCTATAGAACCATAATATCCACATACATATAAATGATTATTATAGGGTATGATTGACCGTAAATAAATATTATGTTCTTTAATTCTTATTTGCTTTTTTATATTTAAATCTTCATCTAGTTTTGCTATAAAACCAT
>DTZN01000250.1 GCA_012961365.1 Hydrogenothermaceae bacterium | reverse complement strand
ATCAAATAGAAAAAATATTAATTAAAGCATCTAATGGGGACTTTGAAAGCAGAATTACTAATATAAATTTAAAAGATTCAAAAGCAAAAGCCGCATGGGCATTAAATGACTTATTAGATCAACTTGAAGCATTTGAAAGAGATATAAAAGAGTCTATTGAAGCTGCTAAAAATGGAATTGATTATAGAGATATACCAGAACAAGGATATAAAGGTAAATTTAGAATAACTGTTATGATGATAAATGAAGCTATAAAAGCGATATCAACTGCTCTAAAAGAACAAGCAAGAAGTGAGGTTGCGCTTACACTTAGTAGTTTAGGAGGAGGAATTAAATATCAATTAAATAAAATAAAAATTTCTCTCGATACAAAATTAAAAGAATTCATGGTCAAAATTGATAAATTATCTACTGAAATTTATGAAGGAGCAAATGCAAGTGCTAATAAAATTGAAAATCTTTCACACGTACTAAACGAGCTTATTGAGTTTATTAATCATACTAATGAATCAATTAATTTATTATCTCAAAGAGCAGAAGAAATTGGAAAAATTGTTGAATTAATTACAGATATAGCAGATCAAACAAATTTATTAGCACTAAATGCAGCTATTGAAGCAGCAAGAGCAGGAGAGCATGGAAGAGGATTTGCTGTAGTTGCTGATGAAGTTAGAAAATTAGCAGAAAGAACTCAAAAAGCCACAAGTGAAATTTCAATAACTATTAAAACGCTTCAGCAAGAAACAAATGAAATTCAAGCAAATTCAGAAAAAATAACTTCTATGGCTATCTCTTCAAAAGAGGATATAGAAGAAGTGCAAAAAATGGTAATAGGATTTAGAGATAAATCACTTGAAAATAGAAAAAATGTAGATTTTGCCCTTACAAGATTATTTATGGATTTAGCAAAAATATCTCACTTGATATTTAAACTAAACTCTCATGAAGCAATAGTAAAAGAAGAGCCAATAGAAATTACTTCTCATAATGACTGTGACTTTGGAAAATGGTTAAATGATGAAAATACCATCAAAAAATTAGGTTGCCATAGTGAATATAATACAATAAAAGACAATTTACACAAAAAAATTCATGAACTAACCAAAAAAGCCCTTAATTGTACATATAATAAAAGCTGTATTACCAATAAAGAGCAAACCATCAAAAACTTTGAAGAAATTGAAAATATATCTTCTAAACTTAATCAAACAATGGATAATTTGTTTGAAAAATATGTTAAAGAGCCCTGTAATTGGTAAAAAAAACCAACCTTACTCTTATTTTTTTTATTCTCCCTTTTATCTTTATTAGTCTATTTTTAATAAATGAAATATCTTATAAACTTTTTATAAAACAGGTTATTTATATAGGAATAGGAATGATAGCTTTTTTAGTAATTTACTTAATTCCCATTAGAAAATTTTTATGGATAATTCCTTTTTTATATTGGACAAATATTTTATTACTGTTGCTCGTTGATATAGGAGGAATAAAAATATTAGGAGCCCAAAGATGGCTAAAAATACCTTTTATGGACCTTACTATTCAACCATCTGAATTTATGAAAACTACTCTTTTACTAATGCTTGGCTACTTAATATACAAAAACCCTCCAAAGCCTTATTATAATTTAAAAGAGTTTTTAGAGATAGCTTTCTTTATTATTTTACCTTTTATT
>DTZN01000249.1 GCA_012961365.1 Hydrogenothermaceae bacterium | reverse complement strand
GCTAGCCACCTCATCAACTTCCCCCTCCCAAGCACCACCACTACAACCACAAGCAACACTATGAAGACGAGGGCAACAGCACCGCCAACAAGGTATAGCAATTGGTCGAGATAGATACCCAGGAACAGACTTTTTAGACCATATGCTTAGATATGAAAAAAATCCACAAGTTAAGTTTATGGTTTTACTTGGAGAAGTAGGTGGAACATTAGAGTTAAAAGTTGCAGAAGCTATAAAAGAAGGAAAAATAACAAAACCTGTAATAGCTTGGTGTATAGGAACAATCTCTAAACATTTTGGTGGGGAAGTTCAGTTTGGACATGCTGGTGCAAAAGCAGGGGCAGAAACAGAAACAGCAGATGCTAAAAATGAAATATTGAGACAGGCAGGAGCATATGTACCAAAATCTTTTAATGAACTTCCAGAATTAATTAGAGGAGTTTATGAAGAACTTCATGCAAAAGGAGTTATTACGGAAATTGAAGAACCAGAAGTTCCTCCAATTCCAGAAGATTTTGCAAAAGCAGTAAAAGCAGGAAAAGTAAGAAGACCTACAAACTTTATTTGTACTATTTCTGATGATAGAGGAGAAGAAGCTACATATTGCGGAGTTCCTATATCTGAAGTAGTTGAAAAGGAATACTCAATCGCAGATGTTATTGGATTACTTTGGTTTAAGAAAAGATTTCCAGAATGGGCATCTAAATTTATAGATATGGTAATTAAAGTTGTTGCAGACCATGGTCCAGCAGTTTCAGGAGCTCACAATACTAAAGTTACCGCGAGAGCTGGTAAAGACTTAATGTCTTCTATCGTTACAGGTATATTAACTATTGGACCAAGATTTGGTGGTGCTATAGATGGAGCTGCTAAATACTTTAAAATGGCAAAAGAAAAAGGAATGTCTCCAGATGAGTTTGTGGCATATATGAAAAATGTTGAAAAAATACCTATACCCGGAATTGGGCACAGAATTAAATCAACTAAAAATCCAGATAAAAGGGTTGAATTACTTAAAAACTTTGCAAAAGAAAACTTCCCAAACACAGAGCTTTTAAATTACGCCCTTGAAGTAGAAAAAGTTACAACTTCTAAGAAAGAAAACTTAATTTTAAATGTTGACGGAACAATTGGTGTTTTACTTGTAGATATGTTTAGAGCATTGGGATACAAAAATGAAGAAATAGATGAGCTTATCAATGCTGGAGCATTTAATGCATTCTTTGTATTAGGTAGAACCATCGGATTTATAGGACACTACTTAGATGAAAAACGCTTAGATATGCCATTATACAGACACCCAACTGATGATATTCTCTATGATGTTAAAAGGCCAGGAGGAGCATAAATTTTAGGGGCTTTTTGCCCCTTTTTAATTCTTAGAAAGGCTTTCTGCAAGTTGTGTAATATTTCCTGCTCCCATAATAAGCACAACTGAATTTTTATCTACTAAATCTTTTATAATGTTTTCTGCATCTGATAGATATTTAGCAAAATAAACAGGTTTTTGAGAATATCTCTCTATTTCTTTGGCTAAATTTTCGCCTGTAATACCTTCTATTGGTTTTTCTTCTGCTGGATAAATTTCTGTAATTAAAATTGCATCTGATTTATTGAAACTTTTTGCAAACTCATCAAAAAGTGCCTTTACTCTTGAATATCTATGAGGCTGGAAGACTGATATTAACTTTTTGTTAGGGAACATCTCCCTTGCAGAGTTTATAGTTGCTCTAATTTCTGATGGATGATGTGCATAATCATCAATAACAACAAAAGGAGATTTTAATTTTATTTCAAACCTTCTACTTGCATTTTTAAAGTTTTCTAAAGTTTCTTTTATTACACAAAATGGAATGTTTAATTCTGTAGCTATAGTAATAGAAGCTAAAGCATTATAAATATTATGTTTTCCTGGAATAGATAGATGTATTTCTCCAAAATCATTTATCTTAAATTTGTATCTTCCATTTAAAAGTTTTAAAGAATGAGCAACAACGTCAGCATTTTTATTTTCAATTCCAAATTTTATAACTTTTTTTTCAATTTCTGGAATAATTTCTGCCGTATTTTTATCATCTAGATTAACTGCAACTGCTCCATAAAATGGAACTTTATTTGCAAAATTTATAAATGCATTTTTTATATCATCTAGATTTGTGTAAAATCCTATATGTTCTAAATCTATGTTGTTTATACTAACTATTGTTGGAGATAGCTTTAAAAATGAACCATCACTTTCATCTGTTTCTGCAACTAAAAAATCTCCTCTACCAAGTTTAGCATTACTTCCATAGCTTGCAAGCTTTCCTCCAATAACCACAGTAGGGTCATACCCTGTTTTACCTAAAATACTTCCTATCATCGATGTTGTTGTTGTTTTTCCATGGCTTCCTGAAATAGCTATCCCATATTTAAATCTCATTAATTCTGCAAGCATTTCACCTCTTGGAATAGTTGGAATACCTAACCTTTTTGCTTCTTTTACTTCAGGATTATCTGGTTTGACTGCAGAAGAATAAACAACAACATCTGCTCCTTTTATGTTATCTTTGTTATGCCCTATGTATATTTTTGCCCCCATATTTTTTAGATTTAATACAGTTTGAGTTTCTTTTAAATCAGAACCAGAAATTGTAAAACCTAAATTAAGCAAAACTTGTGCAATACCGTTCATTCCAGAACCGCCAATTCCAACAAAATGTATATGTTTTACTTTTCCCCTAAACATTTTTTCTCCTAATATTTGACTATTATCATTTTTAAATAGGTAATTATATATATTACAATATTAAAATGGAGTGTTGGTTTAAAAATTTTTTTAAAAGTTTAAAAATAGGAGAGATAATATTAATTGTTGCTATTGTGGGCGTTAGTATATATGTAATTGTTGCTCCATTTTTTTTACCTCAATTTAAATCTGAAATTTTAAACTTATCATATACAGAAAAACGATCAAAATCTCTAGAAAAAATAATTATAATAAGAAAAAGAATAAATACATTTGAAGATATAATTCCTATTGATTGTAATTCTGTTATACCTGTAGTATACACAAAAGTTATATCATTAAAACCTTTACCTGTAGAACAAAGAAAGAAAAAATTCATAGATATAATACTTCCTTCTATCTTAATTAAAAATTTTCAAATACAAAAAACAAGAGAAAAGCTATTAAAGATAAGTAAAAAATTACATTCAAATAAGCCTTTAAGTGAAGATGAAGAAAGATTTTTAGAAAATATCCTTGCTAAATACAAAGCAAATTCTTTAAAAGAACTTTTAACCAAAGTAAATACACATCCTCCCAGTTTAGTAATTGCTCAGGCTGCCATAGAAAGCGGTTGGGGAACTTCTAGATTTTTTGTTTTGGCAAATAATGTTTTTGGTGTCTGGACTTTTAACAAAAATCAATCTATTAATATTAAAGCAAAAAATAGCAATGCGTATCTGAAGGTTTATAAAGATATATTGCAATCTGTAAATGATTATTATTATAGTATAAATGTTAGCTGGGCTTATTCTAAGTTTAGATTAGTTAGATTAAAAACAGATGATCCTTTGAAACTTTCAAATTACCTTGATAAATACTCTATTTTAAGGGACAGGTATGTTAAAAGAATTAAAAGAGTTATTAAGGATAATAACCTTAAAAGGTTTGATACTTGCAAACTTAATCCTTTTTTCGTCAACTAAAGCATATGAATACGGAATAATTTTGATATATCACAAATTTGATGAACCTAAAACTCCTTCTACATCTATACCTTTGAAAGATTTTGAAGCACAAATGAAATATTTAAAAGAGAATAATTTCAATGTGGTTTCTTTATCAAAATTTATTGAATATTATAAAAAAGGGTATTTTCCTCCAAAAACGGTATCTATTACTATAGACGATGGTTATAAATCTACCATGAAAGCTTTTAAAGTCCTAAAAAAGTATAACTACCCATTTACTGTGTTTTTATATATGGAAGCAATAGATAGATATCCAGATTTTTTAACAAAAAAACAATTGAACAAGCTTAAATCTTATGGAAAGGTAGAATTTGGAAACCACTCTTATTCTCACGGGCATTTTGCAATTATAAAAAACCCTACAGAATTTGAGAAAAAATTCAAAGAAGATACATTAAAAGCAGAAAGAAAATTTATAAAACTACTGGGATTTAAGCCTAAGTTTTACGCCTATCCATATGGAGATTATAATAATTTAGTAGTGAAAATTTTAAAAGAACTAGGATATGAAGCAGGTTTTACACAAGACCCATCAAGTGCAGGTATATATTCAAATATTTTTGCAATGCAAAGACAACCTGTTGTAGGACACTGGGGAAGTTTAAAACATTTCAAGAAAATACTAAATTACGAACAACTACCAGTAGTTGAATATAGACCAAAATTTGGGCTAATAAATACTGATAATATCAATATATTTGCAAAAATAAAAAATTGGCAAAATTATATTTCTTGTGGTGTTTATATTTCAGAAAAAGGGTGGTTAAAACTAGAAAAAAAAGAGAATATTTTACTTGTTAAAGATAAAATAAAAATAAACAGACAAAAAAATAGAATTGGCTTTAGCTGTTTTAATAAACAAACAAAAAAATGGGCTACATACTTTTATATGATAGTTAAGGAGTGATACTAGTAGGATATATAAGGATTTTTCTTTTAAGCTTACTACTTTTTGGTATTATTGTTTTATTTGGCTATACATTGCATACTTTAAACAATCTTCCAGATATATCTTTACTAGAAAACTGGCAACCTGCTCAAACTACTAAAGTTTATGACTGTAAAGGAAGGTTATTAACGGAATTTTTTGTCCAGAAAAGGCAGTTTGTTCCAATTGAAAAAATACCTGATTTTGTAAAAAATGCTTTTATAGCAACAGAAGATAAGTCATTTTATACAAACATAGGAATTGATTTTGAAGGGATACTGCGGGCATTTATAAATAATATAAAAGCAGGTCATATTGTAGAAGGTGGAAGTACAATATCCCAACAATTAGTTAAAAACTTGTTTTTATCTTCAGAAAGGTCTTTTAGTAGGAAATTTAAGGAACTTATCCTTGCAATAAAATTAAATAGAAGATATTCAAAAGATAAAATTTTAGAGATGTATCTTAACCAAATATATCTTGGACATGGAGCCTATGGAGTTGAAGCAGCTTCACAAGTTTATTTTGGGAAACATGTGTGGGAGCTAAATATTTGTGAAGCAGCAGTTTTAGCAGGATTACCAAAAGCTCCAAGCAAATATGACCCATTTAAAAATATAGAAGAAGCTACAGAAAGAAGAGATATAGTTCTATCAAGAATGGTTGAAGAAGGATATATATCTAACGAGGAAGCTATAAATTGTAAGATGGAAGGTATAGAACTTACAGAATATAAGAATAATGAAAGAATTTCTGATTATGCAACAGAAGCAGTTAGAAGATGGTTTGTAAAATACTACGGATATGAAAATTTATATAAAGGGGGATATAAAATATATACAACCTTTGATAAAGATATTCAACAAAATGCAACTGAAATAGTGAAAGATAAACTCGAAAATTTACAAAAAGTATTTGGTATAAGACCTTTAACAAATCTAGAAAAGGAAAATTTACTAAAAGCTTATAAAAGTCAAAAAAGAAGTATAAGATTAAAACCATCTAATATATACATAGCCTTGGTTTCTAATATAAAGAAAAATAAGGTTAAATTTTTAATTAGAACTTTAGAAGGAGAATTTATTTATCCAAAAGCCAAAAGGTATTTTAAAAAAGGACAACCTGTATATGTTAGATATGTAGGTGGTGGAAAATTTGAATTTGTGCCATATATAGAAACTGCGCTTGTTGCTATAGACCATAAAACAGGAGAAATAAAAGCTCTAGTTGGTGGATACGATATAAAAAAAAGCAAGTTTAATAGAGCAACACAAGGAAAAAGGCAAGTTGGTTCTGCGTTTAAACCAATAGTTTATTTAAAAGCTTTACAAGAGGGATACACTCAAGTATCTATATTAAAAGATGAACCTATTTCATTTTGGGACCCAGAAAATTTTGAGGAATGGATACCTGAAAACTACGAAAATAAGTTTTATGGAGATGTTAGTTTAAGATATGCACTTGTCCATAGTTTAAATGTTGCTTCTGTATGGCTTTTTAACCAGATAGGAGAAGACCCAGTTATAAAGTTAGCTTATAGTTTAGGAATAAAAACCTATTTACCAAAAGTAAAATCATTAGTCCTTGGTAGTGCTGAAGTATCTCCTCTGGAACTTGCAACTGTTTATGCCACATTTGCAAATCTAGGTAAGAAATGTGAACCGTTTTTTATAAAAAAAATTATAAATTCTAAAGGTAAAGTTGTTTATAAAAATGAACCTTTTTGTAAACAAGTTGTATCTCAAAAAGAAATAGCAGTTTTAAGAGATATATTAGAAGGAGTAATACAAGAAGGAACTGGAAGAAAAGCAAAGGTTTTAGAACTTCCTCTAGCTGGAAAAACTGGAACAACAAATAACTACACAGATGCTTGGTTTGCTGGTTTTTCTCCAGATATTACCACAGTAGTTTGGGTAGGATACGACTATAAAAAGAAAATAGGATGGAAAGCTACTGGTTCAAGAGTTGCACTTCCTATATGGATAGATTTTATCGCTTCATATTACGGAGTTGTTGAAAATGTTGGGCAGTTTGAGAACCCAAAAGGGGTTGAATACTATCCTATAAATATGGATACTCTTACTTTAGCTACTGAAAACTGCAAAGGTAAAGATTTATTATTTATAATAGGAACTCAGCCAGAAGTTTCATGTGAAGGAAAATATATATTTCCTATCCCTAGATTAAGAGAAATTTTAGATAAATACACCATTCCAAACCTAGAACACTTGTATTTTGAAGAATGGTTATATGAAAAAACAAATAAAAACAAAAAACTAGAAAATAAAGTAGATATAGAAGATAATAATAATACATTACCAGATGATTTTATATTTGATATACAAGTAAATTCTGAAGAAAATTAATGTTTCCTATAGGAGAATACAGTATGAAAATGGAAACTAAATATAAATACCCAGACAAAAAAGGATATTTTGGATATTTTGGTGGAAAATTTTTACCAGAAACTTTAATCCCGGCACTTGAAGAACTAGAAGAAGAATATGAAAAAATAAAAAATGATGGGGACTTTCAAAGGGAATTTATATATTATCTTCAAGAATATGCAGGAAGACCAACAATACTATATTTTGCCCATAGGCTAACAAAAGCAGTTGGTGGAGCAAAAATATATTTAAAAAGGGAAGATTTACTGCATACAGGAGCACATAAAATAAACAATACCTTAGGGCAAGTTTTGCTAACAAAAAAAATTGGTAAAAAAAGGATAATTGCAGAAACAGGTGCAGGACAACACGGTGTTTCAACTGCTACAGCAGCATCTTTATTTGGGCTTGAGTGTGTAGTTTATATGGGTGAAGTTGATGCAGAAAGACAAGCATTAAATGTATTTAGGATGAAACTTCTTGGAGCAGAAGTTAAGGTAGTAAAATCTGGAAGCAGAACTCTTAAAGATGCTGTCAACGAAGCACTAAGAGACTGGGTAACTAACGTAAGAACTACACATTATGTAATTGGTTCAGCACTTGGGCCTCATCCATTTCCTGTTATTGTTAGAGATTTTCAATCTGTCATTGGTAAAGAAACAAAAGAGCAAATTTTAGAAATAGAAGGGAGACTTCCTGATGTAGTTGTTGCTTGTGTTGGTGGTGGAAGTAATGCAATAGGAATGTTTTATCCATTTATAGAAGATGATACTGTTCAACTTATAGGAGTTGAAGCAGAAGGATATGGATTAGAGACAGGTATGCACGCAGCAAGTATAAATGGTGGTAGAATTGGAATACTTCATGGTATGAAATCTTATTTTATACAAAATGAGTGGGGACAAATAGAAGAAACCCATTCTATTTCTGCTGGATTAGATTATCCAGGAGTAGGTCCGGAACATGCTCATTTAAAAGATATAGGTCGGGCAAAATATATAACTGCTACTGATGAAGAAGCTCTAGAAGGTTTTGTTTTGTTATCCCAAACAGAAGGAATAATCCCTGCACTAGAAAGTTCCCATGCAGTAATAAAAGGAGTTGAGATTGCTAAAAATTTAGATAAGGACAAAATAGTTGTAATTAATCTGTCTGGCCGTGGAGACAAAGACGTTGAGCAGGTAAAAAATTTCTTTGATACAAATCCTGATATTTACGAAAAAATTATGGATAAGATAAAAACCAATTACAAACTATAAACTTATAAGTATTTTTGCTTATTATTTTTATTTAGATTTAGATAATTTTTCCTGTAATTCTTCTGGAATTTTTTCTACATAAATAGATTGACTTGGAAATGCAAAAGCTGAACCATTTTTTTCTACTATTTCCATTATCTTAAACTGAACGTCTTCTTTTATATCTAGCCACTTGGCCCAGTCTGAAGTATCAGAATAGCAATAAACAAATATATTTAGAGAACTATCAGCAAACTCGTAAAAATTAACAAGTAGTGTCAAATTTTTATCTATATGAGGATGCTTTAAAAGCATATCTTTTATTTCCTGAACTATTTTTTTAATCTTTTCCTGTGGAGTATCATAGGTTATACCTATAAGAAGTTTTATTCTTCTATTGTCTCTTCTGGAAAAATTTTCTACAGGAGAATTAGATATAACACTATTTGGAACAGTAATAAGTGATTTTTCAAAAGTCCTAATTTTAGTTGTTCTTATTCCTATATCCTCAACAATACCTTCTATTTTGTTATCTATTAAAACCCAATCTCCAATTTTAAAAGTTTTATCTGCAAGAATAGAAAGACCTCCAAATAAATTCGCTGCTGTATCTTTAGCTGCTAAAGCAAATGCAAGTCCTCCAAGTCCCATAGATGCAAGTAAAGCACTTACATTAATACCCCATTCTTGTAAAATAGCAACAGTTCCAAGAACAATTATAAAGGCTTTTAAAGATTTATTTATAAAACTTGCAACTTCTCGGGACAATTCTTTCCCAAATTTTTCTGCAAATTTATCTATCTCTTGTCTAAAGATATAAATACCATTAAAAAACATCCAGAATATATTTATAATAAATAAGCTTCTTATTATATGCTGAGATAGCTCATTTTCTACGCCTATAGTATCAAAAAATGCCCATATCCCAAAAACTATAAATAAAAATTTTAAAGGACCTTCTATAAGCTCTAAAAGCTTATCATCAATTCTTGTTTTTGTTTTACTAACAATGATTTTTAATGACTTTGTTATTACTAAAGTAAAAATTTTCCTAAAAAATAAAAACAGTAAAAATATAGCTACAGCTAATGCCCACTTATATATAGGAACACCTAAAAAAATTTCATTTAGAAACTGATTTAACTTTTCCATTTTTGCACATTTTAATTCTATCTTTTAAAATGATTTTATCATTAATTTTTAGGAGTTGTTTATTGAATTTAAAACAAAAAATTGCAGACTTTTTAGCTTCTGGGCTTTATGTAGGTAAAATTCCTCTTGCACCAGGGACAGTTGGAACATTAATAGCTATTCCAATAATGTTTTTATACTGGGAAAAGGGAGTTTTAGCTCAAATTTTTATTACAATTTCTGTTTTTTTAATTGGCTTTTGGGCTTCTACAGTTGTAGTTGGAGATACTTCAAATACTGAAGAAAAAGTAGACCCTGATTTTGTTGTAATAGATGAGATAGCTGGTTTTTTGGTTTCTATGATAGGTATATCTTTAACTCCTATTCATCTTTTAATAGCATTTGTTTTATTTAGAGTTTACGATATATTTAAACCTCCTCCTATAAAAAAATTTGAACAACTTCCATCTGGTCTTGGAATAATGGCAGATGACGTTATTGCAGGGATTTATGTTTTAATTATTATGCATATTTTAGTTAAATTCTTTAACATTTATGATAAATTTCGCTTTTAATCCTCCTCACTTGAAGTGAGGAGATACAAAAGCGGTCGTTTACGAAGTGAAG
>DTZN01000248.1 GCA_012961365.1 Hydrogenothermaceae bacterium | reverse complement strand
TGTAACTTCCCAATATGAAAGGAGTGCATGGGGAGTCCCTTACATTCATCCCTTATTTGAAGATGCAGCTGCTGTTGCTGCTGGAATATCACCAAGCTCAAATAGACCCAATGATTTATTATCTTTAGCAAACTCACGTTCACCTTGAACAACACTAATAGATACAGGTAGAACTTTAAAACCATTAACTATGGCTTTAAAGCAAAGGAACCCTAAAAACTTAAGAACCTGCGTTTTGCTTGATAAAAAAGAAAAAAGGGAAGTTGATTTTAATGCTGATTATGTAGGTTTTGAAATTCCAGATAAATTTGTTGTTGGTTATGGGCTTGATTGGGCAGAAGAAGGAAGGAATTTTAAAGATGTATATTGCGTAATTACATAAAATACATTAATTTAATAGTAATTATTACTGATAAGAGGTTTAAAAATGAGAAAGCTAATAATTTTTGATACAACTTTAAGAGATGGGGAACAAGCTCCAGGTTTTTCTATGACTGTTGAAGAAAAAATAACAATGGCAAAACAACTGGAAAAACTTGGAGTTGATGTTATAGAAGCAGGTTTTGCTGCTGCATCTAAAGGAGATTTCGAAGCAGTAAATAGTGTTGCATATCAAATAAAGGATTCTATAGTTTGTTCTTTAGCTAGAGCTTTAGAAAATGATATAGAAAAGGCAGGTGAAGCGTTAGCCCCTGCAGAGAGGAAAAGAATTCATACATTTATAGCTACATCTGAAATCCATATGAAGTATAAACTAAAAATGTCTCCTGAAGATGTTCTAGAGAGAGCTGTAAAAGCTGTAAAGTTTGCAAGAAACTTTACTGATGATGTTGAATTTTCTGCTGAAGATGCTGTTCGTTCAGATAGAGAGTTTTTATTTAAGGTTTTTGAAGCTGTAATTGATGCTGGAGCTAAAACAATAAATGTGCCTGATACAGTTGGTTATTCTGTCCCAGAGGAGTTTGGTCAGTTAATAAAAGATATATTAAACAATGTTCCAAACATAGATAAGGCAATTATTAGCGTTCATTGTCATAATGATTTAGGTCTTGCAGTAGCAAATTCTTTATCTGCTGTTAAAAATGGAGCAGGACAGGTTCATGCGACAATAAACGGTATTGGTGAAAGAGCAGGAAATGCTGCTTTAGAGGAAGTTGTAATGGCTATAAAAGTAAGAAAAGATTATTTTAACGATATATATACAGATATAAACACAAGAGAAATATACAAAACAAGTAGACTACTTTGCAGATTGACAGGTAGTTTTGTTCAACCTAATAAAGCTATTGTTGGAGATAATGCATTTGCTCATGAAGCAGGAATACATCAACATGGATTACTTGCAAAAAGAGAAACTTACGAAATAATGAGAGCTGAAGATGTTGGAGTTCCTTCTTCTAAAATAGTTTTAGGAAAGCATAGTGGAAGACATGCATTTAAAACAAGATTAGAGGAACTAGGATATAAAAATCTAACAGAAGAAGAAATAGATAGACTATTTGCTAAATTTAAAGAGCTAGCAGATAAGAAAAAAGAAGTTTTTGATGAAGATATAGAAGCCTTATTATTTGATGAATTATTTAAATCTTACGAAGAAGCAAAACTTTTGCAATATCAGGTAACTACAGGAGATAGGGCTATACCTACTGCAACTGTTAAAGTTAGTGTTGATGGTGAAGAAAAAGTTGCTACTGCTTATGGAGATGGCCCAATAGATAGTGCTTTAAAGGCTTTAGAGAAAGCTTTAGGTGTTAAAAGTAGATTAAAGGACTATACAATAAGGTCTTTAAGTCATGGTAAAGATGCAATGGGAGAAGTAAGAGTTATAGTTTCTTTTGAGGGAAATGAAGTATCAGGTAAAGGAATATCTACAGATATTATTGGAGCATCTTTAAAAGCTTATTTAGATGCTTATAACAGATATTCTGCAAAGTCATTATTTATGGAGAAAAAGATACAAGAAGGAATTTAAACAGAAGGAGGTTATCATGAGATTTTTTTTAGCTTTTATTTTTGTGATTTTCACTAGTGTTTTAGATGCTAAAGCAGAGGAACTTCCTAAAGTTATGCTTAAAATGGAAGACGATACAGTGAAAATATTAAAGGGATTTTTAAGGAATAATAACAAACTTATCATTGAAGGTGCAAATGATATAGCTAATCATCCAAATATAATTGAAGAAATTTACAATTATGCAAAACCTGAAAGAAGAACAGAAGCTTTTAAGAGGTATATAAAGGAGTTTGATAGTTTTGTTAGAAAGGAAGCTAAAGCTATAAAAAAATATATACAAGAAGGGGATAGAGCAAAGGCCTCAATACATTTAGCAAAATTAATAGATAGATGTAATGGTTGCCATGCAGTTTTTAGAGGATGGTAATTCCCAAAAACTTATATGTATAAAATCGAACCTTGCTATTTTCTGGAAATTAAACTCAAAATCCTTAGGGGATTTTCTGTAATACCTATCAGTTAAGTTCAAGTTATAATTATGATAGAAAAATATGAGGTAGAAAAATAGATGGGAAAAAAAGTATACCCTTAGGAGCTCTTCCCCCTAACTTTTGAAATCTTTGAGGGTC